>CALCXF010000033.1 GCA_937907685.1 uncultured Nostocoides sp. | reverse complement strand
GGGTCACAGGGACCGCCCCGGCGGTGGGGTCATGAGGGGGCTGCCACCGCCGGGGTCGCACCTCCGTTCACCGCCAGAAGCGGGGGAGGGACGAGAGGTGAGCGCACGCCTCCACCCCGGCGTCGACCAGGGCCTTCTCGTCGACAGGAGGCACCTCGGCACCCACGGACGCGAGCAGGCCGTTCGCCGTCGCCTGGTCGTTGAGGATGCCGAGGGTGGACTGCACGTCCTCGACGTGCCACGCGTAGGCCAGCGGACCGGTGAGCACCTCGCCGTCGGAGGTGACCGCGCGAGGCTCGCCGACGGCATACAAGGACGCGAAGAACTCGCAGCCGTACCGGAGCTTCTTGGCCTCGATGCGGACGCGGTGCCGCTTCGCGGCGCGCAGGTCGTGCAGCCGGCGACCACCGGAGACGACGCGTCGCCAGCGCTTGTCGAGCGCACGGCCGGCGAGGTCCTGCACCGGGACGTCGTCGCCCGACCACGGCGCGGCGGCGACGAGCTCGTCCACCGCAGCCCCGGCATCCGCCCACTCCTTCGACCGAAGAATGGCGAGGACGTCGTCGTAGGCACTCTCGCGTGCCTGGGCGAGAGCGGTCACCTCGGACTCCTCGAGATCGTCAGTGAGAGGTCCGTCGAGCAGCACGTCGAGGTCGCGGGCGGCGCCGAAGGGAAGGGCGAGCGTTCGCAGGCGGCGGGCCACGTCCCGAGCCCCGGGCATCGGGTCCAGCACCGGGCCGAAGAGCGAGAACGCCGACCGCAGGCGGCGCACCCCCACCCGGGTCTGGTGCAGGTGAGGCATGGCTCGCGAGGTCAGCAGCTGCGCCTCGTTCGTGCGCCAGTGGTCCGTGCACTCGGCCACGATGACGGTGAACGCCCGTGATGCGCTGAGGTCGGCGGTCAGCTCGACCTGTCGGGCCTTGCGTGACACGGCGTCCCTGCCGAGCGTCGTGGACGTCGGCACCCGCGGTGGGGCATCCCTGCGCGTTGTTCCCTCCACGCGACTCACGCCGGCGGTCGTCACGACGCCGGGGACGGCGATGCCGAGGCCGCTGGGGACGGCGACTGCGCGGGTGGGGCGCACATCGGCAGCTCGTCACTCGTCGCGGGCGGCAGCGTCGTGAACTTCGCCCCGAGCGCGACATCGACGACGGCACCCTTGCGCTTGTCGGCCACGGCGGTGGCGCCCTTCGGCAGGGCCGAGAGGACGAGCTGGGCGTGAGCCTTGCCGCCAGGACCGTGCCGGACCTCTGCGACAGGGGGCACCTTGCGCTTCGACGGGTCGTTGGCGACCTTGCCGATGATGAAGCCGCGCGCCTCGAGGCCCTTGGACACCGAGGCCGCGAGGCCGTTGCGGTTGGTCGCGTTGTAGACGTTGACCGTCGTCTTCTGGGGTGTCACGGCGTCGGCGTCATAGGGCCGGCAGGTCGGAGCCGGCGCCCGACCGCGCGCCGAGCTCTCCGCTTGGTAGTAGGAGAGCGCGTACCAGAACGCGAAGAACAGACCGAGCAGGACCGTGCCCAGGACGAACAGCGAGCGGCGCCGCCGGCGTGCGCGGACCGACGACTGGGCCTCGGTCGTGTACTCGCTCATGGGCCGGCCTAGAGCGAGAGCACCCGGGCGTGCAGGGTGGGACGTTGGTGGAGCGCCGCACGCAGCGCACGGTGCAGGCCGTCCTCCAGGTACAGGGTCCCCTCCCACTCGACGACGTGGGCGAACAGGTCACCGTAGAAGGTGGAGTCCTCCGACAGGAGCATCTGCAGATCTAGCTCGCGCTTGGTGGTGACGAGCTCGTCGAGGCGGACGAGGCGGGGAGGCACGTTCGACCACTGCCGCGCCGAATACCCGTGGTCCGGGTACGGCCGCGAGTCCCCCACTGCCTTGAAGATCACGACATTCACTGTATGCCGGGAGGCCGCCGCGGTCGGGGACGACGCCCGCCGCGTGCGGGCTAGATTGGCGCCCGTGACCGAGATCGGCAGCACATCACCCCAGCTCGACGAGATCCGCGCGGGCTACGCCTTCGACGGGCCTGCTCTGGAGTTCGGCGCGGCCGTGCTCGACGGCACGGCGTACCCGGACACCACCGTGCGCATCCCGCTGTCCGCCATGAACCGTCACGGTCTGGTCGCCGGTGCCACCGGGACAGGGAAGACGAAGACGCTCCAGCTCATGGCGGAGCAGCTCGTCGAGCAGGGGGTGCCGGTCTTCCTCGCCGACATCAAGGGCGACCTGTCGGGGATGGCGACCGCAGGCGAGCCCAACGACGCGATCGCCTCCCGGTCGGCCGAAGTGGGCATGGCGTGGGAGCCGACGGCCTACCCGGTGGAGTTCTACGCCCTGGGTGGACAGGGCACGGGCGTCCCGGTGCGGGCGAGCGTCTCGACGTTCGGCCCGACCCTGCTCGCAAAGGTCCTCGGCCTCAACGACACGCAGGAGTCGAGCCTCGGGCTCGTGTTCCACTACGCCGACAAGAAGGGACTCTGGCTCGACACCATCGCCGACCTGCGCGCGGTCGTCCAGTTCCTCACGAGCGACGAGGGCAAGGCAGACCTCAAGGAGCTCGGCGGGCTCTCGTCCGCGACCGCGGGAGTCATCCTCCGGGAGCTCATCACCTTCGCCGACCAGGGTGCCGACGTCTTCTTCGGCCTTCCCGAGTTCGACACCACGGACCTCCTGCGGCTCGCACCCGACGGCCGCGGGCTCGTCTCGATGCTCGAGCTGCCGCGGGTGCAGGATCGCCCACAGCTCTTCTCGACCTTCCTCATGTGGCTCCTGGCCGACCTCTTCCACGACCTTCCGGAGGTGGGGGACGTCGACAAGCCCAAGCTCGTCTTCTTCTTCGACGAGGCGCACCTCCTCTTCAACGACGCGAGCAAGGACTTCCTCGACGCCATCCAGCAGACAGTCCGGCTCATCCGGTCCAAGGGCGTGGGGGTCTTCTTCGTCACGCAGTCGCCCAAGGACGTGCCGGCGGACGTCCTCGCCCAGCTCGGGAACCGGGTCCAGCACGCCCTGCGCGCCTTCACCCCGGACGACGCGAAGGCACTCAAGGCGGCTGTCCGCACGTACCCGAACACCGCATACGACCTCGAGGAGCTGCTCACCCAGCTCGGCACGGGCGAGGCCGTCATCACGGTGCTCTCGGAGAGGGGCGCTCCCACTCCGGTGGCGTGGACCCGCATGCGCGCGCCGAAGTCGCTCATGGCTCCCTCCGCCGACGCGCTCCTCACCCAGGCGGTGACGGCATCGTCGCTCACCGCGAAGTACGGGTCGGCACTGGAGCGTGAGTCCGCGTCCGAGATGCTCGGCAAGGCGGAGGTCGCCAGGACCGAGGCGGAGAAGGCGGCGGCGCTGGAGGCGGAGAACGCCAAGGTCCGCAAGGCTGCCGCCGACGCCGCCGAGAAGGCACGGGTCGCGGCCGACAAGGAGGCGGCGAGGGCAGCCGCTGCCTCTGAGAAGGCGCGCACGACCCAGGCGCGAAAGCCGGTCGACGACCCGGGCGTCGTGGAGGCGGTCGTGAAGTCGGGCGCGTTCAAGTCCATGCTGCGGTCGGCTGGGACCGTCCTCGGCCGGGAGATCACCCGATCGGTGTTCGGCACGAGCCGCAGGCGCTGACCCGCCGCCCCTCCCGGCTCACCCGAGCTCAGGCCGCGTGGCAGTGACGCTGGCGAAGCGGTGCGGGTGGTGCTCCGCTCGGCAGCGATGGTCGCGTGGCTGGCGAGGGGCTCGGCTCGTGGTCTGCTCAGGCGGCGCGGTCGCGGAGAGCGGCCGGCACTGTGGTGTGGGTGCGCCCGGCCGGAGTCGTCCAGTGGCAGGTCCCGTCGTCGGTCATGGTCACGCCCCAGCCCGCGTGGTGCTTGAAGCCGTGATGGGCCGGGCACAGCGTCTGCAGGTTCCCTTCGACGGTCTCGCCGCTGGGAAAGGCGACGACGTGGTCGAGGTGGCACCGGTTCGCGGGGACGCTGCAGCCGGGGAACCGGCAGTGTCGGTCCCGGGCGCGGACCGCACGGGCGAGCGCTGCGCCGGGTCGGTAGGTGCGACGGCGCCTCGAGTCGCCGTCGGCGGTGCCGCACGTGCTGCCACGAATGCGGACGCGGGTGTCGGGGTCGGCGAGCAGGGCGGTGATCTGCTCAGGCAGCAGCGCCGCGGCGCCCGGTGCTTCGACGAGCCCGTCGACGAACCACACCCGGTCGGTCGACGGCCATGGTGGCGGATCCGAGTCGTCGACTCTGGTGCCTTCTTCCGTTCGCCGGCAGCGGGGCCGTGGCAGCCCGGCTTGTGTCGGTGGGTGGTGCGTGAGGAAGGGGTTGGCGGCGACCTCGAGGCGCGCCCCGAGCAGGAGCCCGAGGCGGCGTTCGACCTCGCCGGCGGCGAGGGTCTCCCTGGTGACCGATCCGAGAACGAGGTCGACCGCCACCTCGTCGACGGCAACCTCCTCGACCCTCGACCCCGCGGGGTCGAGGGCGGGTGACCCGTGGGGTCCGTGGCGTGAGCGAGTGCTCGTGAGCTCGGCGGTGGCGGCGGCGCGCCGCGTGCTGCGGGTGACGGTGGTCGCCGTACCGACGTCGACGGGGACGACGAGGTCGATGACGGTCTCGACATGGGCGTTGGCCATGACGAGGTCCCCGAGGGCGTCCAGGCGGGCGGCCTCCACCGTGCGCGGCTGCTTAGACCCGAGGCCTGCTGCGCCAACCCGGTCGCGAGGGCGTCCGGGCGGGCGGCCTCCACCGTGCGCGGCTGCGTCGACCCGGGGCCGGGGGCGCCAACCCGGTCGGCGGTGAGGTACTCCTGCGCGAGGTCGTCCACCGCCGCGAACATCCGCCGGGACAGCTCGTCTGGCAGCTCCAGGGACCACCGCATCAACCCGGCCGTCTCCGACGGCGCCACCCGGAGGCTCCGCCGGCGTGGCGCCCGCCGCACCCCTCGGGTCAACGCATCGGGATCCGCCTTGGCCGCGGCCCTGCGGACCCGCTCCACCAGCCGCGGCTTGGGCAGGTCGATGACGTCAGCGGCGTACAGCCGGCACTCCAGCTCCACGAGCCGATCCGCGGCCACGTCCTGCGACGCCACGACCACCGCTTCGGCCCGCCACGGCTCCAGGTCACCGGCGAGTGCGAGGCCCAGCGTGTGCGGCAGCTCCATCAGCGCCCGAGCCCGGGCCAGCCGGGTCCTCATCGTTCGTGGGCTGATCCGCAGTTCCGGTGCCAGCATGCTGGCCGCGACCTGCTCCGGTTCGGGCATCCCCACCGCGCCCGACTCACCCCGCCACGTCCCACCTCCGGCCTCCACGGACTCACGTTGCGCATCCCGGGCAGCGGCGAGGTCCGCCGCGCGCGCCTCCTGTGCGTCCAGGACGTGCTCGGCGAACCGGTCGACGGCCATGGCCTGCACACCGTGCGCCCAGGAGGCCACTCGCTGTGTCGCGAGCACGACCACCTCGGCCTGCTCCAAGCTCAACCCGGCCAGGACATCGCCCGTCACCGCGGACATCAGCACCGCGAGCTCGCCGGGGTGCGCCCGTCGCACCTGGGCCGTCGTCGGGAACGAGCTGCTGTCCATGATGCAACGCTAGACCCGAGCACTGACATGCCATCTGACGAAAAGCGCTCTCCGCCACCGGAGGAGGCCACGTTCTCTGGGCTGGCGCCCCGTCCGTCCGTGGGTCTGGCAGCTCAGAGGCTCAGGACGGCACGAGCGTATGCACACTCGAGATCGGCGTCGGTGACGGTGTGCCGTTCACCGGACGTCACGGCATACGTCACCTCCCAGCCGGAGTCGGTGCGGCGCACGAACTCGAGGCGGCTGCCGAGCAGCTCACGGAGCTGGTCCTCGCGGGGGAGCCACAACGCCTGGTCCAGAGTCACGGAGTCGAGGGCCCACTCCGTCGTGCCGTTGAAGCCGAGAAGGGACTGCTCGCGGTACGAGTGGACCTCGACGGTGAGGTCGCTGATCCAGAAGACCTCGGCCGTGAGCAGCTCCGCGTCGATGACGAACCGGTCACCGGCTCGTGGCTCCCAGAGCACCCCGGCGTCGACGAGGGCTCGGGCGAGCTCGACCGTGATCATGCGTCCATCCTCACCCGGATCTCCGGTGCGTGGCGATGCACGTGCGTCCACGTCGAGGGCGCCTGTCGAGGGTGCGTCACACGGGTGGGGAGGCGTCAGCCGAGCAGCCACGCGACGAGGGCGATGGTCGGAAGGGCTCCGACCGTCGTCACGAGGATCGTGTCGCGGGCGAGGGTCACCGAGCGGTCGTAGCGGGTCGCGTGGACGTAGATGTTCTGCGCCGTGGGAAGGCTCGAGCACACGGCGACGGCCAGAAGCGCGTGACCCGAGAGGCCGAGCGCGTGGTGGGCCACGGCATACGCGACGAGGGGCTGCACCGCCAGCTTCAGGGTGCTCGTGAGGACCAGCTCGCCCGCAGGGACGTCGCCGCCGAACCCCGGGCCCAACCGAAGCGCGATGCCGTAGGCGAGGAGCATCGTGGGCACGGCCATCGCACCGATGAGTGCGATGGGGTCGGCGACGACGGGGGGCAGCGTCCACCCGGTGACCGCGAGCAGGAGGCCGATGAGCGTGCCGATCGTCAGTGGGTTCGTGAACGGCCGGACCACCACCTCCACGACCGAGGGCCGGCGCCCGCGAACGTCAGCGTCGAGCACTGCCAGGGCGGCCGGCTGGAGGACCAGCAGCTGGAGGAGCAGGGTCGGCGCGACGAGGGCAGCGTCCCCGAGGACGTACGCGGCCACCGGAAGACCGAGGTTCCCGGCGTTGACGTAGGAGCTCGCGAGCGCTCCGATGGCCTGCTCTCCCGCGGTACGGCGCCAGCGCCACCATGCGACGGCGACATACGCGAGCACGGCGACGACGACCCCGGCGACCGTCGCGACCAGGCTGCGTGAGAGCACGTCGCGGACGTCGGCCTCCGCCACCGTGGTGACCATCAGGGCCGGCGAGGCGACGAAGAAGGCCACCCGGCTGAGCACCTGCTGCGCTCCGAGGTCGACGACGCCGAGATGGGCGACGAGCGCACCGACCGCGATGACGAAGATGATCGTCGCGAACCCCAGGACGACACCCTCCACCCCGCCATCCTCACGGCTGGGAGTCCGGTCCCGTCGTGGCGTCCGTGCAGCGGCCCTGCGTCAGCCCCAGCTGGCCGCTGGGGTGAGGCAAAGGGATGGCGGCTGGCAGCCACCGCGATGGTCCGGGTTGGCCCCGGTCGGATGCCGTCGCCTCAGCCGGGCGGGCGGAGCACCTCCCCGAGGCTGTCGAGCACGCCGGCGTCCTCGATCGTGCCCGGCACGGTCGGCACCTTGCCCTCGGCGATCTCCCTCATCGTCTTGCGCAGGATCTTGCCGGACCGCGTCTTCGGCAGGCCGGCGACGATGTCGACCTGTCGCAGGCTCGCCACCGCCCCCACCTCGTCGCGGACACGCTGCACGAGCTCGGAGCGGATCCGGGCGCCGTCGGTGGCGGCGTCGACCCCACCCTTGAGCACGACGAGACCGCGGGGCACCTGTCCTTTGAGGTCGTCCGCGACGCCGACGACGGCACACTCCGCGACAGCGGGATGCCCGGCCAGGGCCGCCTCGATCGACCCGGTCGACAGCCGGTGTCCGGCGACGTTGAGGACGTCGTCGGTGCGGCCCATGACGTACACGTACCCGTCGTCGTCGATGAGGCCCCCGTCGCCCGTGAGGTAGTAGCCGTCGTACGCCGAGAGGTAGCCGGAGACGTAGCGGTCGTCGTCCTGCCACAGCGTCGGGAGGGTGCCCGGGGGCAGCGGCAGACGGATCGCGATGGCGCCCTCGGTGCCCCTCGGCACCGGCTGTCCGGCGTCGTCGAGGACCTCGACGTCGTAGCCCGGAACCCGGACGGACGGTGAACCAGGCTTGATGGGCATCGGCTGCAGGCCGCGGAGGTTCGCGACGATCGGCCAGCCGGTCTCGGTCTGCCACCAGTTGTCCACCACCGGCACGCCCAGAACCGCCGTGGCCCACTCGTAGGTGTCCGGGTCCAGCCGTTCACCGGCGAGGAACACGGTCTCGAGCGTGGAGAGGTCGTGCCCCGTCATGAGCTCACCCGTCGGGTCCTCCCGCTTGATGGCCCGGTACGCCGTGGGTGCCGTGAACATCGCCTTGACACCGTGGTCGCCGATGACCCGCCAGAAGGCGCTCGCGTCGGGAGTGCCGACCGGCTTGCCCTCGTAGAGGATCGTTGTCGCGCCGGTGAGCAGGGGCGCGTAGACGATGTAGGAGTGGCCCACGACCCAGCCGACGTCGGACGCCGTGAACCACACGTCGCCCGGCCCGATGTCGTAGACGTTCTCCATCGACCAGCGGAGGGCGACGGCGTGGCCACCGTTGTCCCGCACGATCCCCTTGGGCCGGCCGGTGGTGCCCGAGGTGTAGAGGATGTAGAGCGGGTCGGTCGCCTCGACCTCGACGCAGTCGGC
>CALCXF010000032.1 GCA_937907685.1 uncultured Nostocoides sp. | reverse complement strand
TCGCACCCGAAACGGACCAGTCGAGGTCACTCCCCCGGGGCAGGTGCTCTGATGGACCAGGGCGGCGGTGTCCGTCGAGGTCACTCGCCTGGGCAGGTGCTCTGGTGCACCAGGGCGGCGGTGACCGCAGCGTGCCAGCCGGCCGACGTGGACCCGCCGTGGTTGCCTGCGCCACAGGTGCATTCCCAGTGCCAGCGGCCGAGCATGTCGTGCCCGACGGCCGGGTGGTGGCTGCGCCGAGCGGTCCGGCGGCGGGTGGTCCTCATGTCCGAGAAGAGCACTGGGTCCGGCCCCTGATACCGCGGTGGAGGCGTCCTGAGCGGACTCAACCGCACGAGTTCGAAGACGCCGATGAGCGCCCAGGTCGCCACCACGGCAGCGTGTGGTGCGGAGAGCCCATAGGCGCGCAAAAGCCGTCGCCGCAGCGACTCGCACGCGCTCAGCGGCGGCTGCCATGAGGCCTTCGCTCAGGCGAGGCCGTGCTCGAAGGCGTAGGCCGCCGCAGCGGTCCTCGAAGCCGCCCCGGTCTTGGCGAAGATGTTGCTGAGGTGCCGCTCCACGGTCTTCTGGCTCAAGAACAGGGCAGCCGCGATCTGGCCGTTGCTCTGCCCGCTGGCGACGAGCCGCAGCACCTCGGCTTCCCGAGCGCTGAGGCCGTCCGGCAGCGTGCGCCCGAGCAGCCGTTCCACCTCCGATCGGGCCGGCGCGGCGCCGATCTCGGCGAAGGTCCGCCGGGCCACCCCGAGCTCGGAGAGCGCCGACTCCTCGTCGCCGAGCACCCGGCACGCCACGCCGATCTGCACCCGGGCCCACGCCGCTTCGTAGCGCGCGCCCAGCTGGATCCAGACCTTCCAGGCGTGCCGCAGGTGGTGCAGCGCCTCGGCCGCTCCGTCCGCGTCCCCGGCGGCCAGGCTCACCGACCCCTGCCCGAATGCACCCGACGCCTCCAGGCTCTCGCACCCGAAGGACGCCGCCACTGACGTCAATTCATCAGCCGCCAGCCGCGCGGCATCCAGCTCCCCGGCCGCGAGGAAGACCTCGACCGCGGCAGGGAGGTGGCCGCTGCGGTGCACGGGGTCCGGCGTCTCGTCCATGAGCCGGCGCACCATCGCCACGGCCGCCGGGACGCGTCCCTTGGCCAGCGTCAGGAGAGCCAGCCCCGGCTGGGGGTCGCGTCCGAGTGCCGCCGCCTCCTCGTACGCCGCGGCCGCGCCGGCGTAGTCCCCCTGGACCCGCAGCACCTCACCCCGCTCGTAGTGCGCCAGCCCGGCTGCAGGCGTGCCTCCCTCGGCGACGTACCTCGCGAGGGCCAGACGGAGCTCGTCGAGCGCCTCGGGCAGGGCACCGCGCCACCTCATGATCTGCGCGCGGTGCACCGCGCACTGCCCAGTGAACGGCACGAGGTCCGGCTGCACCTGGCACCACCGGGTGAGCAGGGTCGTCCACTCGGTCATCCGCCGGTAGTCCGCGATCTCCTGGCAGCCCTCGACCATCGAGCAGTAGACGTGCCCGGCGATGACCGGCGAGACGTCGGGTTCGTTGAGGCCGACCATCGCCTCGTCGAGCAGCGCGAGCCCCTCCGGCACCCGGCTGCCGTAGATGAGCAGCCGCCCCTGCGAGGACAGGCCCAAGGCGACGAGGTTCGCGTCCCGACAGCGTTGCCCGGTCTCCGCGATGCGTTCTGAGACCTCGAGGGCCGCCGGAAACTCGCCGGCGAAGATGTGCCGGAACATCTCGTGCACTGCCTGGTACCCGTGCTCGACGGCATCCGGGGGCGCGTCGTGCAGCAGCCGGGCGCCTCGGGCCACCCACCCGCCGCCGATCGCCGGGTTCCCGCCCGTGTTGTGGAGCATCCCCAGCCAGAAGGTGTCGCGTGCGGCGGCCAGCATTGCCCCCGAGTCGATGTGGCGGCGGTACGACTCCTGATAGGCGCGGTCGGCCGCCTCGCGGTCACCGGAGAGGAATGCCGCCGTGCCGAGCGCCAGCCGGTCCGCCTCGCCGAGGGCCCTCGGGTCCACAGCGGCCAGGCGCTCGTATGCCGTGGCCCAAGAGCGCTCCTCGAAGGCCTGCCTCCCGAGCGCGAGTTCCGCGACGACGTCCACAGGGCATCACTCCTACGTCCGGAGGGTACTCGCGCAGCGGTTGCCCGTCGCCGACCACGGGGGTGACGGCGGACCAGGGCGACACCCTGGTGTGTCTGCACCACCGGGTCGTCGCAACGTCCCGCGCGCGCCACCACCAGGGTCAGGCAACCGCCTCGCGGCTCCGTCGCGGCAGAGCCGTCTGGCGCTTCTCGATGAGGCGGGCGACGTGTGCGGCGTCCCGGCCCACGCCGTGGATGAGCATCGAGCTGGCGGCGTACTGGAACTGCATCCCGCAGAAGTAAAGCCCGGGCACGCCGTCGACCGCTCCGCGGTACTCGCGGGGCCAGCCGTCCTCGTGGAACACGGGAATGCGAACCCAGTCGAAGGCCTGCCGGAAGCCGGTGCACCACACGACGGTCCCGGCGTCGATCGTCCGCCCGTCGTCGAGAACGGGACGGCCGTCCACGACGCCCACCACCCGACCGTGGACCCAGTCAACGCCCCGCTCGGCGAGGTCACGCTGCTGCACGCGCAGCCGCGGACCCCCGTGGCGGAAGTGCTCCCGTGCCTTCCGGCCCATGGGCGTGGAGCGCGTCAGGACGTTCGTGAAGGCGAACAGCATCACCGGGAAGACCACCTTGAGCAGCGGTGAGGTGAACGGGACCGGGATCTGCCCGGTGTCCGGCCCGACCATGACGGTGGGGTGGGTGGCGGCGGTCTCGTAGGCGATGTCGCACCCCGAGTGCGAGGCGCCGACGACGAGCACGGTGCCGTCGGCCAGCTGTGACGCTCGTCGGTACTCGCTGGAGTGCAGCTGCCGGATGGAGGGGTCGAGCTGGTCCGCGAAGCCCGGGACATGAGGAGTCCGCCCGAAGGTGCCGGTGCACAGGACCACGTTGTCGCACTCGATGCGGGTGTCACCGGTCGTGACGACGTAGCCGTCGCCCTCGGCGTCCACGGTCGTCACGCGCGACCCGAGGCGCACCGGCAGGCCGAAGTGGGCGGCATACGACTCGAGGTAGTCGGCGAACTCGTCCTTGGTCGGGAAGGACCAGCGAGGGCCGGGGTGCGGTAGGCCCGGCAGCTGGTCCGCCCAGGCCGGCGAGAAGAGCCGCAGGGTGTCCCACTGGTTCCGCCAGCCGTCGCCGATGCGGCTCTCGCCGTCGAGGATGACGAACGGCCTGCCCGCCCGCTGGAGGTGGTACCCGGTGGCGAGGCCGGCCTGGCCGGCCCCGACGATGACGGTCTCGATGTGCTCGGTGTTGATGTGCTTGGTGTTGATGTCCTCGGTCCCGATGTGCTCGGTCCCGATGTGCTCAGTTGGCATGGCGAACTCCTTGGACTCTGGCGGTGGTGGCCGCACGGTCCTCGGCGGGGCTGGGGCGCCGGCCGTAGCGCAGGCTCCAGATGAGCATCAGCGCCGAGGAGACGATGTAGAACGTGTGCAGCAGCCAGATGGGGCCGGGGGGCAGGGTGAAGACGTACACCGAGTAGACGGCGTTGCCCAGGTTGGCCAGCACGAGGTTGCCGCGGCTGTAGGACGCGAGGTCCTTGGTGCGGACGGCCTTTCCCAGCATCGGCACGGTGCTGCACGCGAAGACCACTGATGCGACGGCGCCGGCTGCCACGGGGATGGAGGTGTCCATGCCGGCGACGCTAGGGAGGGCGGGACCGCTCGCTCATCGGGCGTCCTCCCCATCCGGGGTTGTGCCCTCGTGGGTGGATCCACCCACGAGGAGCCTCAGGGGTGAAGGATCGCCGCGAGCTCCTCGACGCCGTCGACGAGCCGCGGGCCCGGCCGGGCCCAGGAGCCGTTCGCGTCGACGGCGTGCACGGGTGTGCCGGCCGGAAGCACCCCCGCCGAGACGAGGGAGTCGGCCTGCGCCTGCGCCCCGGCCCGGTCGTAACCGCACGGCGCGCAGACGATGACGTCAGGGCGCGCTGCGTGGACGGCATCCAACGTGGTGCGCACAGACTTCTCCCCCGCCGCACCGAGCACCGGCTCACCACCCGCCGCGACGACCATCTCCGGGAGCCAGTGGCCCGGCGCATACGGCGGGTCTGTCCACTCGAGCACGACGACGCGCGGACGGTCACGTCCCGCGACCCGGGCGCGCACGGCATCCAGACGGTCGTGCAGCGACGCCACGAGCGCCGACGCTTCCTCCCGGTGGCCGGTCGCGGCACCCAACGTGAGCACCGACTCCAGCACTTCGTCGAGCGTGTGCGGGTCGATGGTGAGCACCTCGGCGGTGCACCCGAGGTGGGCGAGGGCGTCGCTCACGACGGAGACGTCGACGGCGCACACCGCGCACAGGTCCTGGGTGACGACGAGGTCGGCGTCCAGGCCGGACAGCGCCCCGGCATCCAGGCGGTAGAGGTCGTCACCGCGCGCCAGGGCAGCGGCGACTGAGGCGTCGATCTCCCTCGGGGACAAGCCTTCCGGCAGGGCCGTGGACGAGACGATGCGGCGCGAGCGCGCCTCGACCGGGTGGTCGCACTCGAAGGTCACGCCCACGACGTCGTCACCCGCGCCGATCGCGAAGAGGATCTCCGTCGTCGACGGGAGCAGGCTGACGATCCGCATCGGCCGACTTTACGACGGGCGGATGCCGTGCCGCGTCACCGTGCCAGGCGCACCTCCCGCTGGAGGCCGCTCAGCTTGTCCGGGTTGCGCACGAGGTACAGAGAGCCGACGAGCCCGTCGACCGGGTCGATGGTGATGACGCTGTCCACGACGCCGTCGACGACGGCGACCAGACCCGGCATACCCCCGACCAGGGCGACCTGCCAGTCGACGACCATGTCGGGCGGGGTGACGGCGGCGATGAAGCGGAGCACCTTGTCCCGGCCACGGATCGGGTGCAGGGCCGCCTTGCGCACTCCCCCACCGTCGGTGACCAGCAGGACGTCCGGTGCCAGGACGTCGACGAGTCCCCCGATGTCCCCGGTGACGGCAGCGCGGCGGAACTTCTCGAGCACCGCCTCGTGCTCGGCACGGTCGACCTGCCGCCGCGGCCGCCGCGCACTGACGTGCTCCCGGGCCCGGTGGGCGATCTGGCGCACGGCGGCGGGAGTCCGGTCGACACCCTCGGCGATCTCCTCGTACGGCACGTCGAACACCTCTCGCAGGACGAACACCGCGCGCTCCAGTGGCGTCAGCGTGCCGAGGACGAGCAGCATCGCCGTCGAGACGCTCTCGGCGAGCTCCACGTCCTCCGCGACGTCGGGCACGGTGACCAGCGGCTCGGGCAGCCACGGCCCGACATACGCTTCGCGCCGCCGAGCGACGGTGCGCAGCCGGTTGAGAGCCAGCCGTGTGACGATGCGCACGAGGTAGGCGCGCTCGTCGCGGACCGTCGACGGGTCGACCCGCGACCAGCGCAGCCAGGCCTCCTGCACGACGTCCTCGGCATCCGCCGCGACCTCGAGCATCTCGTAGGCCACGGTGAAGAGCAGCGGCCGCAGGGCCTCGAACTCCGCCGGGTCCGGCGCGTCGGCCGCGTCCGTCGCACCAGTCGCACCGGGTGCGTCGACCTGGTCCGGCACGTCGCTCACGAGTGGGAGCGTACGGCGAGCGGCAGCTCGCACACGTCGGAGAACCCTTGGGCCTCGACACCGGCCGCGAGGTTGAACCGGGCACGCATGTTCTCGAGCGCCACCATCTGGGTGAGCTCCACGACGGCCTTGACGCCGAGGGTCTCCTGGAGCCGGGCGCTCAGCGTGTCGTCGACGGACGGAGGGGTGGCCGTCATCGCCTCGGCGTACTCGAGCACGTCGCGCTCGAGCGGCGTGAAGAGCTCGGACTTCCGCCAGCGTGGCACCTCACGCACCTTGGCCTCCTCGAGGCCGTCGGTGTGGGCCAGGTAGTAGCCGAAGTCCAGGCACCAGCTGCAGCCGATGGCGGCGGCCGTCGCCATCGTGGCGTACGTCTTCAGGTGGGGGTCGAGGGCGTCCCACTTCGCCACCTTCCGCTCGAAGCCGAAGACCGCGTTCATCACCGGTCGGTGGTGGAAGGCGACGTACAGGTTGTCGGGCACCTTGCCCCACATGCGCCGGGTGACGGTCTCCAGAAGCCGTCCGTAGGCGCCGGTGAGCTCTGCTTTGGGGATGCGGTAGGTGCTGGCCACGGTTCCTCCTGAGGTCGAGGCGGCCGGGGTCGGCCGTCCACCCCTGTAGACACCGGCCAGGGTCCTGATGTGACATCCCCAGCGCACACATTCGCCGGATGCCGTGTCGTGCTGTGTGTCGGCACTCGGTGGTTGGGTGGGTGGATGGCCACGACAACGCGGAAGAAGACCACGCGTCAGAAGGCGTCCCCCGTGGAGGGCCAGTGGGAGACCCACCCCGTGACTCCGGACCGGTTCGAGGACTTCGCCGACGTCATCAACCCGAACCGACGGGCAACGCACTGCTGGTGCCTGTCGCACCGCCTGAACGCCAAGGAGATCGAGGCCCTGGGTCACGGCAGCCGTGAGCGGGCGATGCGGGCGCTGTGCGAGCGCAAGCACCCGCCGGGGGTGGTGACCTACCTCGACGGGGTTCCGGTCGGGTGGTGCAACACCGGGCCGCGTGCCGAGATCCCCCGGTTGGCCGGCTCGAAGCTCATCCGACCGGTCGACGACCTGCCCGTGTGGAGCATCATCTGCGTCGTCGTGCGCACCGGTCACCGCAAGAAGGGGGTGACCGGTCACCTCATCGAGGGCGCCGTCGCATATGCCGCGGCCAACGGGGCGCCGGCCGTCGAGGCTTATCCCGTGGACCCGAAGGGCCGGATGGACCTCACCATGGCGTTCGTGGGGACCCGGGCGATGTTCGAGAAGGCCGGCTTCGAGGTCGTCGGGACGACGGATGCCGTCGCCAGCAGGATGCCTCGGCTGGTCATGCGCCGCAGCGTGGCCTGACTCCGGGGCGGCGGGGCGAGGCCCTAGGCCAGGCCAGGCAGGGGGCCTCCGCCGCACCAGTGTCGGCTGATGCCCCTCTCGGGCGTGGCCGGCGATCCGGACCGGCGATAGAGTGCGACTCACTGTGATGCACCTCACAGGCGCGCTCGACCGACGATCAACGGGCCGACGTCGTTGCGTGCCTTCCGGTGCATCAGGGAGGTGGGACACCATGCACGTCGTTCGTCGCAACGTGTGGGAGCTCGGTGATGACTGGGCCGACGACATCCTCTGGTACGCCCGAGGGGTGGGGGCCATGAAGGGACGGCCGCTCGCCGATCCCACGAGCTGGCGCTTCTACGCGGGCATGCACGGCTTCAGCTCGGCGCGGTGGCAGGAGCTCGGCTACCTCGTCCCGACCGACCAGCCCCCGACCTCGGCGCTGCTCAGCCAGTTCTGGAGACAGTGCCAGCACGGGAGCTGGTACTTCCTCCCGTGGCACCGGGGCTACGTGCTGGCCTTCGAGTCGAACATCCGGGCCGCAGTGACGGATCTCGGCGGACCGGAGAGCTGGGCGCTGCCCTACTGGAACTACTTCAAGGCCGGCCAGTCCGCGCTCCCTCCGGCGTTCGCGTCCTCCGACTGGCCGGACGGCTCGGGCGACAACCCCCTGTTCGTGGAGCAGCGCTACGGCCCGTTCGGCGACGGCAACGTGTTCGTGCCCACGAGCGAGGTCAACCTCAACGCGCTGGCGGAGCCTGACTTCACCGGAGTGTCCAGTGGGGGGAGTCCGGGGTTCGGCGGCGTCGACACCGGCTTCGCGCACAACGGCCCGGTGCACGGAGCGGTCGAGACGCAGCCGCACGACTGGGTCCACGGTCTCGTCGGAGGTCAACAGGCGCAGTTCCCGGAGACCATCGGCGCGATGTCCGATCCGCGGACGGCCGGTCTGGACCCGATCTTCTGGCTGCACCACGCCAACATCGACCGCCTCTGGGCGAGCTGGAGATCCGACCCGGCCCACCTCGACCCGACCCAGCCCACATGGCTGCAGGGCCCGGCCAGCCTCGGGGAGCGCGCCTTCAGCGCCCCGATGCCCGATGCGACGACGTTCACGTACACCCCTGGCGAGATGACCGATCCGGCAGCTCTGGGTTACGAGTACGACGACCTCACTCCCGCGGCCGCACCAGTCCCGCCCCAGGAGCGGGTGGACGAGGGCCTCGGGCTCGACCTCACTGCGGAGGAGGGTGCGCCCATGCCCGAGAACACGAACGTGGAGCTCGTCGGTGCCAACGACGAAGCGGTGCCGGTCCGAGGCACCGAGTCGCGCACCAGGGTCCGGCTCGATGCGCCCACCCGACGGAGGGTCGTTGACAGCCTCGCTCTCGGCGCCGACGACGCGGAGGTGGCGGGAGCTCGCGACCGGGTCTTCCTCAACCTCGAGAACGTGCGGGGACAGTCCGATGCAGCGGCCTTCCGGGTCTACGTCGGTGTGAGCGACGACGAGGATGCCTCCGAGCGCCCAGAACGCCTCGCCGGCAGCATCGCCCCGTTCGGGGTGAGCCAGGCCAGCGACTTCGACGACGAGCACGCCGGCCAGGGGCTGACCTTCGTGCTCGAGATCACCGACATCGTCGACCAGCTCCAGCTCGAGAGCGGGTTCGACGTCGACGACCTGCCGGTCCGCATCGTGCCGGTGCGACCCATCGGGGAGAAGGCAGAGCTGAGCATCGGTCGGATCAGCGTGTTCCGCCAAGGTCGCTGAGGGTCCGAGCGCGTGACGCCTGAGGCTCACCAGCGGCGCCGCATCCGGAGGCCGGTCCTCGCTGTGACCGTGGTCGCGTGGGCAGCCATGCTGGTTCCCGAGCTGCTCGGGTCACCGCCCGTGGGGGCATCAGCAGGCACGACACTCGCGCGAGAGGCGGAGTCCGTCGGCCATGCAGGGCACGGGGGTGCGGGCCTCTCATCAACCGGACTGGATGTGCCAGAGGCTGTGCACTGGTCCTACACGCCGCCGTGGGGCTATGTCGCCGGATGGGGGGTGATGCTCGCCGCGATGATGGCGCCCCTGCTCATCCCGGCCCTGCGCCACGCCTACACACGCAGCCTCGCTGGGCGTCGGGGGCGCGCGGTGGCGCTCGTGACGGTCGCCTACGCTGTGACCTGGACCGCCGGAGGCGTCGGACTGGTCACTCTGGCCAGCGTCATCCGAACGCCGACGGGGCCCCCCTACACGGCACTCGCGGCCGGCATTGCAGTTGCTCTGATGTGGCAGGCAACTCCGTCGAAGCAGCGGTGCCTCAACCGACGCGCACGGCATCCCCCGCTGGCCGCGTTCGGTCGCGCCGCGGATGTCGATGCGCTGCGCCTCGGCGGCAGCCACGCCCTGTGGTGCTTCGGCTCCTGCTGGGCACTCATGCTCGTCCCACTGCTCGTGCCGGCGTGGCACCTCGGACTCATGGTTGTCGTCACGCTGTGGGTCTGGTCGGAACAGCTCGAACGCCCAGCGGTTCCGGGCTGGCGGCTGCGAGCCCCCGTGCGAGCCCTGCGCGTCGCCCGCGCCAGGGCACGGTCCCTCCGCGAGAGTGGTCCCTCGTCAGTGGCGGCGCCCGTCTGACGACCGCCGGTGCGATCCGGCATCCGGCTCAGGCAGCCCGGACGGTGATGACGACGTTGCCCACCTTGTGCCCGCTCTCGACGTACCGGTACGCCTCGACGATGTCCTCGAGGGGGAAGGTGCGGTCGAGCACGGGCCGGAAGGCGCCGCTCGCGAGGCGCGACCTCAGATGCTCCAGGACCTCGGGCGTCTCCATCGGGAACGGGAAGACCACCCTCCGGCGCCGAGCCCGACCCACCCGAGTCACCAGGGGAAGGGCGATGTTCTGGGCGAAAGGCCCGAGCTCCGACGACACGTACACACCGCCCGGGACGAGGATCCGGCGGCAGGCCCGGAACGTGCTCTTGCCCACCATGTCGAGGACCGCGTGGTACGTCCGCCCGGTCCTCGTGAAGTCGTGCGTCTCGCGGTCGATGACCTCGTGCGCGCCCAGGCGGCGCACGAGGTCGAGGTGCGCCGTCGACGCGGTGGCCGTCACCTGCACACCGAGGTCGGCGAGCAGCTGCACGCACGCTGAGCCGATGGCCCCCGTCCCGCCGTGGACCAAGACGCGCTGTCCGGGCTGGATCCCCGCGCGCCGGATGGACGACAGCGCGTAGTGGCCGCCCTCAGTGGCCGCGGCGGCGGTCGGCAGGTCGACGCCGTCCGGCACGGGAGCGACGAGCGAGGTGACGCTGACCGCCACGTATTCGGCGTGCGTCCCGAAGCGCCCCTCGGCATACCCGAACACCTCGTCCCCGGGAGAGAAGCGCGTCACCTCGAGCCCGACCCGCTCGACGACCCCGGCGAACTCGGTCCCCCAGACGTTCGTGGCCGGCCGCCGCAGCCCGGAGATGCCACGGATGAAGAAGGGGGACGCCCCGCGGTAGCCGCAGTCCGTGCGGTTGACGGTGGTGGCGTGGACCCGCACCAGGAGGTCATCCGGTCCGACCCCCGGGACCGGGGCGTCGTCGATGACCTTCACGACCTCCGGGGGTCCGTAGCGCTCACTCACCGCGGCCCTCATGCCCGGAGGTTACCGGTAGCCGCAGGAGGCTGTTCGACGATCCGAGGCGCCACCCGGCAGAAAGGCGGATCCTCCGGTCAAGGTCCGGCGACGGATGCCGCGCCACGTCGCCGTGGCGCGGCATCCGGCTCAGAGCTCGGGGCCCTTGGCGCGCAGCTTGTCGACCTCGGCCATCGCCTCACGCAGCTCGCCGAGCCAGGCGTCGGCGTGCTCGCCGACGAGCCGCACCGACCAGGCAAGCGCGTCGCTGCGGGAGCGGGCGACGCCGGCATCCACAAGGGTGTCGAGCACCGCGCGCTCGGGCTGGCGGAGGCGAGTCATGACGGGGACGGCGAGGTGCGTGAAGAGCGCCGTGGTTTCACCGACACGGGCGCCCCACGACACGGTCCGCTGGTAGCGCGCCTGCGCCTCCTGGGCGATGGCGATGCGCTGCTCGCGCGTGTCCGCGCGGAAACGGCTGATCCGGCCCTCGGCCTCCGCGGCGTCGGTGCCGGCCTCGATGCCGGACAGGGTCCCGATGACGGTGATCTCCTCCCTGTCCACGGTCACGTCGACCGAGTCGAACCACGCGTCGGGAAGTCGACCCGAGAACCAGCTCTGCGCGTCCTCGGCGCTCGGGAGGTCACCCTGCTGCCAGCCACCGGACCGGCCGAAGCCTCGACCCCGGCGAGGTCCGTCGTGGCCACCTCCCGGACCGGGGCCTCCGCCACGCGGGCCGCGTCCCGCGCCCGATGAAGAACGGCCCCCGCGGGCCTGGTGCTGCGTTCCGTCTGGCACGTCGTGCTCAGGATGGATTCCGCGATGTCTCATGGAGTGCTCCTTACATGATTACGTGATTACACTCTAGCAGAACCCGCGCGGAGTGCGAAGTGTTCCCGTGGGGCGTCGGTGCTCGGTGCGACGATGGCGCGGTGACTGACGGCATCCTCGACCGGGTCCACCGACGACGGCTGGCGACGCAACGGCTCTCTGCGGGAGGAATGCGGGATGGCGCCGATGTCGTGCGCCTGCTCACCTGCGTCCAGGCCCAGGACGCGCCCCTCGCCGCATGGTCCCTCGGCATGCGCATGCGGCCCAGGACCACGTATGCCGGTGTCCTTGCCGAGCAGGCAGCAGGAGGGTGGGTGCGCACGCACGTGCTCCGCCCGACCTGGCACTTCGTGGCTGCCGAGGACCTGCGGTGGATCCAGCGGGTCACCGCCGCGAAGGTGGAGTCCTCGATGGCCGCCCGCCACCGCGGCCTCGGCCTCGACGGTTCCTCCATGGGCAAGGCCCTCGACGTGCTGACCGACGTTCTCGCCGGCAGGACCCCGCTGACGCGACGTGAGCTGACCGCGGTGTTCGCGGAGCGAGGACTGCCGTGTCGCGGGGAGCAGGTCGGCCACCAGCTGCTCGTCGCGGAGCTGCGTGCGGTGATCTGCTCCGGGCCGCCGCGTGGGACGGAGCACACCTACGTCCTCGCCGACGAGACGGTGCCCCCCGGGCCGAACGATGTCCTGGAGGGGGAGGACGCTCGTCGGGAGCTTGTGCGGCGGTTCGTGGCAGGTCACGGCCCTGCATCCGACCGCGATCTGGGGCGATGGTGCAGCCTGACCCTCACCGAGATCCGGCGGGCGCTGGCCGAGCTGAAGGACGGGCTCGAGCAGGTGGAGGTCAGTGGGGACCTGCTGTGGTCAGATCCGACCGTGCCGGCGCGGACGACGCGGGCGCACCGGGCCTACCTCTTGCCGACCTTCGACGAGGTGTCGCTGACGTATGCCAGGACGGGTTTTCCGCGGCGAGACCCAGAAGCGCCTCGGCAGCGGCTGCTGTCGGAGGTGGGCGGGGGGATCGTCGTCGTGGACGGTGAGGACGTCGGCACGTGGAAGCGCACGGTCGGCCGGGCAGGAGTGCGGGTGGCCATCCTGCCCGACGTGGCGTTGCCCAACGACGACCTGGAGGCGCTGGAGAAGGCTGCCCAGGCCTTGGCGGCCTTCCTGGAGAGGCCCTTGGAGCTCGAGGTGCCGAACGCCTGACGCCTTCGCGCGTGGTTCGGACCTCGAGGGAGCGGGCCCCTGACGGTCCTCAGGGCGTGGGTCGGACCTCGACCGCCCGTTAAGGCAGCCCTGAACGGCCTCGGCGCCGTGCTGCCCACGAGGGAGCAGCACGGCGCCGAGGGGCGTCATGGCCGACCCACCACGGTCAGTGGGTGGCCGGTTGGTCAGAGGTGTTCGCCCTGGCGACGGCGAGCGAGCAGAGCGGCACCGAGGCCCGCGACGATGAGCGCACCGCCGGCGAGAAGGCCGAGACCCGGTCCTCCGGCGTCAGAGGGACGGTCGGTCTCGACGACCGGGCCGGTCTTGGGGGGAGTGTGCGTCATGGGAGGCGTAGTGGTCATTGGCGGCGTCGTCGTGACCGGCGGCGTCGTCGTGACCGGCGGCGTCGTCGTCACCGGCGGCGTCGTCGTCACCGGCGGGCTCGTCGTCACGACCTCCTCCTCGGCAGTGCAGAGGATGACGTGCGAGACGCCCGCGGAGGGGTGCGACAGCTCGTCGCCGGCGACGGGCCGCCAGTAGAGCTGGTTGGCCGTAGGTCCGCTTCCGCCCTTGACGACCGCCAGGACGTAGAACCGGTCCTCATCGGTGAGGGCCGGAACCACAAACGGGTCATCGGGGCTCTCGAACTTCACGCAGTCGACGTCTTCATAGCCCTGGTCTGTGAGGAAGTCCTCCCAGAACCCCTCGTTGTTGGCCTCGCTGTCACCGGGCCACGTGCTCGGCTCATGCTGCGACGCCAGGATCGGCGCCCCCTGAGCTGGCGCGATGAGGGCGACGGGAACCGCGACGACTGCCGCCGCTCCCAGCACACTCGCCACGGCTGTCACTATTCGATGGCGCATGGAAGCACCGCCCTTTCCAGGTCCGGGACCGCCAAAGCGGTCCCCGCAGATTGTCGTGAACTTGTCCCCGGCTGGCTGTTCAGCGCGACCCCCGTCGCGGCGGTTTGTCACTCGCCCGGGAGACCGACCATAAACCTGCTGAGGGGGTGACTCAACCGATCGGATCCACCCAATCTTGATAATCCAGATATCAGATGGGGTGACGCATTCCCACAGGTCACAGCGGTTTCTCTGGCCGCAGCCGTTCCAGACCCCGAGGCAGCACTCGCGGCCCACGCCAGCGCTCCTGCGCGCGTCTGGGCCGGGAAACGGCGGGCGCCGGGTCCTAGACCCGGTCGGCGATGACGACGAAGTTGGCGACCCGGTGACCGTCGCCGCGGAAGCCGAACGCGTCGTCACACGTGATGATCGCGAGGCGGGAACGGGACGTGTTCCGACCCCACACGGCCGCGTCCGTGGTCACCTCGTACTTGTTGATCGCGCTGGCTCGCGTCACCCGGTACGTGAGGATCTTGCCCTTGTCGACGATCTGCACCTTGTCGCCGACGTCCACGTCGGCGAGGTTGGCGAAGACGTCTCGCCGGCTCCCGCTGGCAACGTGGCCCGCGATGACGGCCGTGCCCACGCGTCCCGGCCTCACCCGGTCGTAGCCCTGGAACCACATGATGCTCCGTGGTTCGGGGTCGATCGTGCCGTCAGAGCTCAGACCGCCGCCGTACATGCGGTGATCGAGGCCGATCTCCGGAATCCTCAGCCGGAAGCCGGATGCCGTGGGCTTCTGGGACGGTTTGGGCTTGACCGTGGCCTTCGGGGCGGTGGCGCTCGGGCTGGGGCTGGGGGTCGGTACCGGCGGCGGGGTGTACTTCTGTCTCGGTTCCCCGAGGGCCGAGGTCACCGGTAGGCGAGCCGTCGTCGTGGCTGTGGACACCGGCGCCGCCTGCACGGGTTGCAGCCCGCGCTCCAGGGTCCACGAGAGAAGTATCCCCAGCACGGCGAGCGCGACGCTCCAGACCGTGACACGGCGGTCTGTGAGACGTGGGCCCATGACTAACACCACCCTTTTGCCCCGAGAGGCGACGATACGGCCACGGTGGACCCCGCGGGATGGACGACGGCTCCGCCAACAGCCCTGGCCAGGGTCCCCTGTCGAGAAGATGACCCTAACCCGACTTCTGGGGGGAGCGGGACCCGGATGCCATCATTCGGGGAACCACCGCCATCGCGTGGACGAGCGGCGTCACCTGTGGCTCGGAAGCCTCACGGCTCGCCACGGAGCCTCACCGGGAATCGGGCCCAGCCACCAGGGCATGCAGAGCGAGGAGGTGGCGCGGCGTGGCCGGCGACCTACGCAGGTTCCGCGATGACGACGAAGTTGGCGCGTCGGTGACCG
>CALCXF010000031.1 GCA_937907685.1 uncultured Nostocoides sp. | reverse complement strand
CGTGCATCTTCGACTCCGGCCTCACCAAGGTCATCGGCAACCAGGTCAAGGTCGTGGGCTGGTACGACAACGAGTGGGGCTACTCCAACCGCCTCATCGACCTCGTCCTGCACGTCGGCAAGAGCCTCTGAGCGCGGGCCGAGCCCACCATGGCTGACCTCGCCTCGCTGGGCGACCTGCGCGGCAAGCGCGTCCTCGTCCGCTCCGACCTCAACGTCCCCCTCGACGGCACGACGATCACGGACGACGGGCGCATCCGGGCGTCGGTCCCGACGATCTCCGAGCTCGCCGCGGCGGGCGCGCGCGTCATCGTGTGTGCCCACCTCGGCCGGCCGAAAGGAGCGCCGGAGGAGCGGTTCTCGCTGCGACCCGTCGCCGGCCGGCTCGAGGAGCTGCTCGGCCGCCCGGTGTCCTTCGCGACCGACACGGTGGGCGATAGCGCCCACTCGGCCGTGGACGCCATGTCCGACGGTGACGTGGTGCTCCTCGAGAACCTGCGGTTCAACCCGGGGGAGACGGCCAAGACCGACGAGGAGCGGGCCGAGTTCGCCGACGCCCTGGCAGGGCTCGCCGACGCCTACGTCTCGGACGGGTTCGGGGTCGTCCACCGCAAGCAGGCGTCGGTCTACGACGTCGCGACGAGGCTCCCCGCAGCCATGGGCGGTCTCGTCCGCGCCGAGGTCGAGGTCCTCCAGCGGCTCACCGAGGACCCCGAGAGTCCGTATGCCGTCGTCCTGGGCGGCGCGAAGGTCGCCGACAAGCTCGCGGTCATCGACAACCTCATGGGTACGGCGGACCGCCTCCTCATCGGCGGCGGGATGCTCTTCACCTTCCTCGCGGCGAAGGGTCACGAGATCGGGCGAAGCCTCTTCGACGCCGAGAGCGTCGAGGCGTGTCGGGGCTACCTCGAACGCGCCGACGAGAGCGGCGTCGAGATCGTCCTGCCCGTCGATGTCGTCTGCGGCCGGGACTTCTCGGCGGACACCGAGGTGGTCACGGTCGACGCGGACGCCATCCCCGCCGACATGATCGGTCTGGACATCGGGCCCCGGTCGGCCGAGCTCTACGCGAGCGCGCTCGCCGACGCACGGACCGTCTTCTGGAACGGGCCGATGGGGGCCTTCGAGATGGAGCCGTTCGCCGCAGGCACGCGGCGGATCGCGCAGGCCCTCGTCGACGTCACCGCCGCGGGCGCGCTCACCGTCGTCGGCGGAGGTGACTCCGCCGCCGCGGTGAGGCAGCTGGGCTTCTCCGACGACCAGTTCGGCCACATCTCGACCGGTGGCGGTGCGTCCCTGGAGTACCTCGAGGGCAAGGAGCTGCCCGGCATCGCCATCCTCACGAAGGAGCACTGACGCATGGCCTCCGGCCGCACCCCTCTTCTGGCGGGCAACTGGAAGATGAACCTCGATCACCTCCAGGCGACCCATCTCGTGCAGAAGCTCGACTGGACCCTCAAGGACGGCAGGCACGACTTCGGCGCGGTCGAGGTGGCCGTGTTGCCACCGTTCACCGACATCCGCAGCGTGCAGACCCTCATCGACGGTGACCGCCTCGAGCTCAGGCACGGCGCCCAGGACCTCTCCGTCCACGACTCCGGCGCCTACACCGGCGACGTGAGCGGAGCCTTCCTCGCCAAGCTCGGCTGCAGCTATGTCGTTGTCGGCCACAGTGAGCGACGCGAGTACCACGCCGAGGACGACGAGGTCGTCAACGCCAAGGTGAAGGCGGCCTACCGCCACGGGCTCACCCCGATCTTCTGCTGCGGTGAGGGGCTCGAGATCCGCCAGGCGGGCACCCACGTCGACCACGTGCTCGCCCAGGTGGAGGCGGGCCTGGACGGGGTGCCCGTCGACCAGGCCCGGACGCTCGTCGTCGCCTACGAGCCCATCTGGGCCATCGGCACCGGCGAGGTCGCGACGCCCGAGGACGCCCAGGAGGTCTGCGCGGCGATCCGGACCAAGCTCGCCGAGCTCTACACCGGGGACGTCGCCGACGGCATCCGCGTCCTGTACGGCGGCTCGGTGAAATCCGGCAACGTGGCGGCCATCATGGCCAAGGACGACGTGGACGGCGCTCTCGTCGGGGGGGCGTCGATCGACCCGGTCGAGTTCGCCGCGATCTGCCGCTTCCGGGACCACCGCGGCACCACCTGACCCGACCCTGACGGGCGCTGTTCGCCCGAGCGGTTATCCTGTACCGGTTGTGCCCCCCAGACCCCGCACGAAGGATTGCCCGTGGACGCGGTTCGCATCGGCCTCCAGGTCCTCCTGGTCCTCGGTGGCCTGTTCCTGACCCTGCTCATCCTCCTCCACAAGGGCAAGGGTGGCGGGCTGTCGGACATGTTCGGAGGAGGCATGTCGAGCTCGCTCGGCGGGTCCTCCGTCGCCGAGCGCAACCTCGACCGCATCACCGTCGCCGTGGCGCTGGTCTGGTTCACCTGCGTCGTCGGTCTCGGCGTCCTCGAGCGCTTCGCGGCATAGGAGAACTGACATGGCTGGAGGAAACGCCATCCGTGGCTCGCGCGTCGGTGCGGGCCCCATGGGCGAGGCCGAGCGGGGGGAGGTCGCCCCGCGCGTCCACGTCTCGTTCTGGTGCTCCAACGGGCACGAGACGAGGCCGAGCTTCTCGGAGGAGCCCGGCCTGACCATTCCCGACCAGTGGGACTGCCCGCGGTGTGGTTTCCCGGCCGGTCGCGACGAGGACGACCCGCCGGCGCCACCGAAGGTCGAGCCCTACAAGACCCACCTCGCGTACGTCAAGGAGCGCCGCTCCGACGAGGACGGGGAGGCCATCCTCGACGAGGCCCTGCAGAGCCTCAGGGACCGCGGCCTCATCCAGTAGGTCGACGAGGTCGCGACGCTCAGCTGCGCCCGATGCGCGCGAGGTGTTCGGTCACCCCGGGAAGCCAGTCCCGCTCCCGGGCCATCCAGCGCACCGCGACGAGCATCCGCGTGACGACCGGCACGCCACGGCGAGGCGGCTCCACCGCGAGGTCCGTGCCGAACGGGTCGATGCACACCACCCACCGGTAGCCCGCCACCGTCACGAGGTGGTCGCCCATCGCGGTGCCCAGCACGTCGATCACCGCCGACGCGTCCTCGCCCTCGTTCCGGTCCAGCGCCCGGTCGTATGCCGCTGCCACCGTCGCGAGGTCGCCGGGATCGATGCCGTGGTCGGCGTAGGCCTCGCGAACCCCGTCGAGCCGCGCCTGCTCATCGACGGAGAGCGGGCGTACCCCGATCTCCTCCACGGGCTCGACGCCGCCATCGGGGGACGCGCCGGGGGCACCGTCGGGAACGAGCGGCGAGTCCTCGGCGGCAGTGTTCCAGCCTCGCGCGTCTTCGTCGCCACGTCCACGCATCCGGTCGAGGAACCCCATCGGCGCGTCAGCGCTCCAGGTGGGCCGCGGCGTCGGCGTCGACGAGCCAGAGGGTGCGTTCCTGCCCGTGGACGTGGGCGGCCGGCGTCGTCTCGAACGGCGCCCCCGTGACGCCACGGCGAACCGCGTCGGCCTTGTCGGCGCCACTGACGAGGAACCAGACCTCGCGCGAGTGCTCGAGGCACTCCCTGGTGAGCGAGACGCGGTCCGGTGGGGGCTTCGGAGAGTCGTGGACGGCGACCGTGACGGCATCCGCTGTGGCCGCGGCGGGGTGGTGCGGGAAGAGGGACGCCACGTGGCCGTCGGGGCCGACCCCGAGGACCATGACGTCGAAGAGGCTGCTTCGCCCGTGCTCCCGCAGGGCAGCGGCATACGCCTCGGCACTCGCCTCGGCCGAGGGGCTCGCGTCGGGGCCGGGCACGCGGTGCACGTGGGAGGGCTCGAGCCCGAGGGTGTCGAGGCCGGCGGCGCCGTTCTGGGTGTCGTTGCGGTCGGGGTCGCCGGCAGGGAGATAGCGCTCGTCCCCCCACCACACGTGCACTCGTGACCAGTCGACCCCTTCCCTTGCGGGAACCTGCGTGAGCGACGTGACGATGTGGGACCCCATGGAGCCACCGGTCAGCGAGACGTGGGCCACGCCGCGCGCCGACTGCGCGTCGACGAGCGCGACGACGAGCCGGGCCGCAGCCGCGTCGGCGAGCGACTGCTGGTCTCGGTGAACGACGACGGTGGTGGGCGCGGTCATCCTTGACGCTCCTTGGCCTCGCTGAGCCTCCGTGCGGACGCCTCCTTGACCTGTGCGGCGTCGTCCGCCTTCGGGGGCATGGGCATGGCCTCCACCATGGCACTGCTGCCACTGGCACGGGCCGCCCTGCGCAGCCGCCGGGCCGTCCGCTCGGACTCCGCCACCGACGGTGCCCGGCCGGCGCGGATGGCCTCGCTCGCCGAGAGCCGCGAGATGCTGACCTTCTTGAGGCCGACGGTCAGTGCCTCCTCGTAGACCTCGTCGGGATCGAGCCGCCGCAGCTCGTCCGCGAGGCACTCGGCGTCACTGCGGTGTGCGAGCGCGATGGTGCGCACCGGCTGGCCCGGCTGGGCGAGAGTGGCGGTGTTCCCGTCGTGGGGCCGCACGAGGTCGACGGTGCCACTGGGCCGCTCGAGCCGGACCGAGATGATGCCGCTGCGGTTGCGAGATCGGGCGAGGGACACCGTGCAGCGCAGCCGGGCGGCGAGCCACCCGGCGAGCAGCTCGCCGGACGGGGAGTCCTGGGCGGCGACGACGGTCGCCGCCGTGACCGGCTCGTACGGGGGCTGGTCGAGCGCCGCGGCGAGGAGCCCCCGCCACAGCGTCACCCGCGACCAGGCGAGGTCGCTGTCGCCCTTGGCGTAGCCCTCCGCGAGCCGGCGGAGCACGGTTCGGTGCGTCGTGGGCGACCGCGCCGAATCCGTGACCCTGCGCTGTGCCATGACGCCGATGGGGTCCTCCGACGGAGTCCGCGGCCCAGCGACCGGCCACCACGCGACGATGGGCGAGTCGGCGAGGAGGAGGGGGGTGACGACGGCGCGGCCGTGGGAGGCGAGCGGGCCGTAGAGCCGCAGCACGACCACCTCCGACGCACCGGCGTCACCGCCGACCCGGATCTGGCCGTCCAGCCGGGCTGCTCCCCGCTTGGTGCCGGTGACGACGACGAGGATGCGGCTCGGGTGCTGGCGGGTCGCGGCGTTCGCGACCTCGATCGCCGCCTCGGCGTCCTCGTCGTCGACCTCGACGATGAGGGTGAGCACGCGGGAGAGCGCCATCGAGCCCGTCTCTGCGCGCAGGCGGACGAGGCGGGCCGAGACGGCGGCGGTGGTCGTGGTCGGCAGGTCGACGATCACGGCAGCCTCCACTCACGCCCGTCGCGGCGCATGAGGTCGTCGGCCCCCGGGGGACCCCAGCCACCCGAGCGGTACTGCTCGGGAGCCGCGCCCTTCCGCTCCCAGAACCGCTCGATCGGGTCGAGGATCTCCCAGGACAGCTCGACCTCCTCGTGACGGGGGAAGAGCGGCGGCTCACCGAGCAGCACGTCGAGGATGAGGCGCTCGTAGGCCTCGGGCGAGGACTCGGTGAAGGCGCGGCCGTAGCCGAAGTCCATGGTCACGTCACGCACCTCCATCTGGGCGCCCGGAACCTTGGCCCCGAAGCGGAGGGTGACCCCCTCGTCGGGCTGCACCCGGATGACGACGGCGTTCTGCCCCAGCTCCTCCGTCGCCGTGTGCGTGAAGGGCAGGTGCGGTGCACGCTTGAAGACGACGGCGATCTCGGTGACCCGCTTCCCGAGCCGCTTCCCGGTGCGCAGGTAGAAGGGGACCCCCGCCCAGCGGCGGGTGTCGAGGTCGAGGCGCACGGCGGCAAACGTCTCGGTGTGCGAGTCGCCTGCGACGCCTTCCTCCTGGAGGTAGCCGAGGACCTCCTCACCGCCCTGCCAGCCAGCGGCGTACTGGCCGCGGGCCGTGCCCTTGGCGAGGTCGTCGGGAAGGCGGACCGCCGAGAGGACCTTCTCCTTCTCCAGGCGCAGCCCCTCGGCCCCGAACGACACGGGCTCCTCCATCGCCGTGAGGGCGAGCAGCTGGAGGAGGTGGTTCTGGATGACGTCCCGGGCCGCGCCGATGCCGTCGTAGTAGCCGGCGCGGCCGCCGATCCCGATGTCCTCGGCCATCGTGATCTGGACGTGGTCGACGAAGTTGGCGTTCCACACCGGCTCGAACATCTGGTTGGCGAAGCGCAGGGCCAGGAGGTTCTGGACCGTCTCCTTGCCGAGGTAGTGGTCGATCCGGAACACCGCGTCCGCGGGGAAGACCTTCTCGACGATCGCGTTGAGCTCCCGGGCGGACGCGAGGTCGTGGCCGAACGGCTTCTCGATGACGACCCGGCGCCAGGAGCTGTTCGCGGGCGTCGAGAGCCCCGACCGCTCGAGCTGCTCGCAGACCGTCGCGAAGGACGACGGGGGGATGGAGAGGTAGAACGCGTGGTTGCCGCCGGTGCCGCGCTGCTCGTCCAGCTCGCGGACCGTGGCGGCGAGGAGGTCGAACGCCGGCTCGTCGTCGAAGCTCCCGGGGACGAAGCGGATGCCCTCGGCCAGCGATCGCCAGACCTCCTCCCGGAACGCCGTCCGAGCCCGCTCACGCACCGACTGGTAGACGATCTTGCCGAAGTCCTGGTCGGCCCAGTCCCGGCGCGCGAAACCGATGAGCGAGAACCCCGGCGGGAGGAGCCCGCGGTTCGCGAGGTCGTAGATGGCCGGCATGAGCTTCTTGCGAGCCAGGTCGCCGGTGACACCGAAGAGCACCAGGGAGCACGGGCCCGCGATCCGCGGGAGCCGCTTGTCCCGGTGGTCGCGCAGCGGGTTGGACCCCGCGGCCACCTTGGCCGGGCTCACGCTCGGCCCCGGCCGAGGGCGGCGCGCACCCGGCGAATGCCCTCCTCGTGGTCGGTGAGGTGCAGCCGCAGCACCGGACGGCCGTGCTCCGCCAGGACCGTGGCGTCCCCACCGGCCTGCGCCGCGATGAACTCCCCGAAGGTGAAGCTGCGTCCCGGGACGTCGAGGTCCTTCCTCGGCGTCGCCGTGATCTGCACGTACACACCCGTGGGTGGCCCGCCCTTGTGGTACTGCCCGGTGGAGTGGAGGAAGCGGGGCCCCCAGCCGAAGGTGGCGGGGCGACCGGTGCGGTCGAAGAGGTCTCGGGCGACGTGCTCCAGGTCGGCCTCGGCCTCCCGGTCCAGGTACGCCATGACCGCGATGTACCCGCGACCGCGGTCGAGCTGGCCGAGGAGGGCGTCCACCGCTGCGTCGACGGTGCTGGCGTCGCCGAGCCAGTCACCACCGAGGGCCCGGACCTCGACCGGTCCGTCGGTGAAGGCTGGGTCCGCACCGGCGCCGATACCCGCGTCGAGCAGCTCGCGGGCCGCCGCCTTGGCGCTCTCGACGTCGGGCTGGTCGAACGGGTTGATGCCGAGCAGGCACCCCGCCACGGCGGTGGCGGCCTCCCAGAGCATGAACTGCGCCCCGAGCGGGCCGGCGACGGTGACGACGGAGGCCGCGGTGTCCGCCGGGATGTCGTCGAGGTCGGCATCGTCGCCGGAGGCGAGGAGCCGCACGACGGTGCCGTCGTCGTAGAGGTGGGCCGGTGCGTCCCCGACGGCCACGACGGGCAGGATGCCGGTGCCGTCCTTGCCGGTGGACTCGGCGATGAGCTGCTCGGCCCAGGCGCCGAACCCGACGTTCTCGGTGCCCGAGTCCACGAGGACGAGCTTGTCGCGCAGGGGCTTCGTCCCGGCCATCGCGGCGCCGAGGCGGAGCGCGGGGTTCGCCTCGTCGTCCTCCGCGAGGAGGTCGACGACGGCCTCGGCGTCGTCGAGCAGGGCCTCGATGTCGGCACCGGCCAGGCAGCTCGGTACGAGGCCGAACGCCGTGAGCGCCGAGTACCGGCCGCCGACGTCGGGGTCGGCGTTGACGACCCGGAGACCCGCTGACCTCGCCTCGCGGTCCAGGGGGCTGCCCGGGTCCGTGACGACGACGATCCGGGTCGTGGGGTCGATCCCCGCATCACGGAACGCCTGCTCGAAGGCCCGCCGCTGGCTGTCGGTCTCGACGGTCGAGCCGGACTTGCTCGACACCACGACGACGGTGCGGTCGAGCTGCGTCAGTGCTCCACGCACGACGTCGGGGTCGGAGGAGTCGAGGACGACGATCGGCACGCCGGCCGTCGCACAGACCACCTCGGGTGCGAGCGAGGACCCACCCATGCCGCACAGGACGACGCGGTCGTACCCCGTCTGCGAGAGCTCACCGCGCAGCGCCGCGACCTCGCCCACGAGGGCGCGGGAACCCTGAGGCAGGCCGGTCCACGCGAGGCGCTTGGCCGCCTCCTCCTCGGCGGCCTCCCCCCACAGGGTGGGGTCGCGGGCGAACAGCCGGCTGGCGACGCGGTCGGTCACCAGCGTCGGCACGTGCGCGGACACGGCATCCGCGGCCGCACCCGTGGCGACGACGTCGAGCGAGGTCACGCGGTCGCCTTCTCCAGCTCGCGACTGACACCGTCGAGCAGCTCCCCCCACGACTTCTCGAACTTGTCGACACCCTCGCGCTCGAGCTGCGCCGTGACCTCGGAGTAGGAGATCCCGAGGCGCTCCAGGCTGTCCAGGACCTCGGCGGCCTCGGCGTAGTACGGGGTGACCCTGTCGCCGGTGATCTCGGCGTGGTCCGCCGCGGCGTCGAGCGTCTTCTCGGGCATCGTGTTGACGGTGCCGGGCGCCACGAGCTCGGTGACGTACATCGTGTCGGGGTAGGCCGGGTCCTTGACTCCGGTCGAGGCCCACAGTGGACGCTGCGGGTTGGCGCCGGCGTCTGCGAGCGACTGCCACCGCGGGGTGCCGAAGACCTCCTCGTACGCCTGGTAGGCCAGCCGGGCATTCGCGATCCCGGCCTTGCCTCGCAGCGCCTTTGCCTCGTCGGTGCCGATCTCGTCGAGCCGCTTGTCGACCTCCGTGTCGACCCGCGACACGAAGAAGGAGGCGACCGAGTGGAGACCGCTGAGGTCGGCGTCGCCCTCACGGGCCTGCTCGAGCCCGGACAGGAACGCGTTCATCACCGCCCGGTAGCGGTCGAGCGCGAAGATGAGCGTGACGTTGACGGAGATGCCCGAGCCCATGACCTGGGTGATGGCCGGCAGGCCCTCCACCGTCGCGGGGATCTTGATGAGCACGTTGGGCCGGTCGACGGCGGCCGCCAGGGTCCGTGCCTCGTCGATGGTGCCGGCGGTGTCGTGCGCGAGCCGGGGGTCCACCTCGATCGACACCCTCCCGTCGCGGCCTCCGGTCGCCTCGTACACCGGGAGGAAGACGTCGCAGGCGTCCCTGACGTCCTGCGTCGTGAGGGCGAAGACGGCCTCGTCGACGCTTCTGCCGGAATCCGCGAGCTCACGCACCTGGGTGTCGTACGCGTGCCCCTCGGACAGCGCCGCCTGGAAGATCGACGGGTTCGTCGTGACACCGACGACGCCCTTGCCGTCGATGAGCTTCTGCAGGTTGCCCGAGGTGAGGCGCTCCCGGGAGAGGTCGTCGAGCCAGATGGAGACGCCGTTCGCGGCGAGGTCCTGGACTGCGGTGCTGGTCATGGTGCTCTCACTTCCCTGCCGAGGCCGCGCTCTTGCGGCTCGGCGTGTTCTGGACGCCGACGTCGGTGCCGGTGTCCTTGCGGGACCTCGGCGCGGTGTCGGTCACGGACGGGACCCGGCCACCGTTGCGGGCGGCGGACAGGGAGTCCTTGGCGGCCCGGACCACGGCCTCGGGCGTGAACCCGAACTCGCGGAACAGGGTCTTGGCGTCGGCTGAGGCGCCGAAGTGCTCGATGCTGATGCACCGCCCCGCGTCCCCGACGAGGTCGTGCCACCCCATGGCCACCCCGGCCTCCACGCTGACGCGGGCCCGGACCCGCGGGGGGAGGACCTTGTCCTGGTACGAGCGGGGCTGCTCCTCGAACCACTCCCGGCAGGGCATGGAGACGACGCGGGTGGCCACCCCGGACTCCTCGAGCGTCAGCCGCGCCTCCAGGGCCAGCGGCACCTCGGAGCCCGTGGCCACGAGCACGACGTCCGGCTGACCCGAGGCGGCGTCGATGAGGACATAGGCGCCCTTCGCCACGCCGGCGGCCTTGGCGTGCACCGAGCGGTCGACGATCGGCAGGTTCTGGCGCGACAGGGCGATCCCCGCCGTCCGGCCGCGCCGGAGGACCTCTGCCCAGGCCGCAGCCGTCTCGTTGGCGTCCGCCGGTCTCACCACGTCGAGCCCCGGCATCGCGCGCAGGGCTGCGAGGTGCTCGATCGGCTGGTGCGTCGGCCCGTCCTCACCCAGGCCGATGGAGTCGTGCGTCCACACGAAGGTCACCGGGAGCTGCTGGATGGCCGCGAGCCGCACGGCCGGTCGCATGTAGTCGGAGAAGACGAGGAAGGTGCCACCGTAGGGCCGGGTGAGCCCCTCGAGCGCGATCCCGTTGAGGATCATCCCCATGGCGTTCTCGCGGATGCCGAAGTGCAGCGTCCGGCCGTAGGGCCCGCCCTTCCACTCCTTCGTCTGCTTCCCCCTGGGGATGAACGACGGTTCGTCCGCCATCGTCGTGTTGTTCGACTCGGCGAGGTCGGCCGACCCACCCCAGAGCTCGGGGAGCACCGGCGCGAGCGCGCCGAGCACCTTGCCGGATGCCGCGCGCGTCGCCAGCCCCTTCTCCGTGTCCGGCTCGAAGGTCGGGATGGCCTTGTCGAAGTCCTGGGGCAGTCGCGCCTCCACGAGCCGGTCCAGGAGCGACGCGCGCTCGGGCTGGGCCCTGCGCCACGCGGCATACCGCTTGTTCCATGCCTGGTGGGCCGCCTTGCCGCGCTTGCGCACCTCACGCGCCCGAGCGAGCACCTCCCGGTCCACCGCGAACGTCTTCTTCGGGTCGAACCCGAGCAGCTCCTTGGTGGCAGCCACCTCGTCCGGTCCGAGGGCGGAGCCGTGCGCCTTGCCGGTGCCGCGGGCCTTGGGTGCCGGCCAGGCGATGACCGTGGACAACCGCACGAGCGTCGGTCGGTTGCGGGAGCGCCTGCTCTTCTCGAGCGCGGCCAGGAGGGCGTCGACGTCCTCGACGTACTCCGACGTGCCGGCCGGCTGGTCGGAACGCCGCCAGTCGACGTCGAACACCTCCCAGCCGTAGGCGGCGTAGCGCGCGGCCACGTCCTCGCTGAAGGAGATGTCGGTGTCGTCCTCGATGGAGATCTGGTTGGCGTCGTAGACGACGGTGAGGTTTCCCAGCTCCTGGTGGCCGGCGAGCGAGGACGCCTCGGAGGCCACGCCCTCCATGAGGTCGCCGTCGGAGGCGATGACCCACACGTGGTGGTCGAACACGCTCTCTCCGGGCTTGGCATCCGGGTCGAGGAGCCCGCGCTGGCGACGCTGCGCCATCGCCATACCCACGGCGGCGGCGAGGCCCGAGCCGAGCGGCCCGGTGGTGACCTCGACACCCCGGGTGTGGTGGACCTCGGGGTGCCCCGGGGTGAGCGAGCCCCAGGTGCGCAGCGCCTGGAGGTCCTTGAGCTCGAGGCCGTACCCGCTGAGGTAGAGCTGGATGTACTGGGTGAGCGAGGAGTGCCCGCAGGAGAGGACGAAGCGGTCGCGACCGAGCCAGGTCGGGTCGGCCGGGTCGTGGCTCATGACGTTCTGGAAGAGGAGGTACGCCAGCGGGGCCAGGCTCATGGCCGTGCCGGGGTGCCCGTTGCCCACCTTCTGCACCGCGTCGGCGGCGAGGACCCGCACGGTGTCGACCGCCCGCACATCCAGGTCCGTCCACCCCGCCTTCTTCGCGAGCGGCCGGGAGATCTCCCGGCTTCGTCCGGGCGTCGCCTTCTGGCTGCGGCTGGTGGTGGTGGCGGTGGTCACGAGGGCCTCTCTCAGGGGGTGGGGAAGCGCTGGGACGGTCCGTCGACCACCCTAGTGTCTGCACTACCCGCTGGTTGGGGTCGCGCAACGCGCGACGGCTAGAATCGCCGGGCACCTTCCAGGCCGACCCGAAGGACGACGTGGCCACCACCCCCATGACGACCGATGCCGTGTCGGTGTCGCGGCGCGACCGCCGGAGGACTCTGGGGAGCTACGTCGCGCTGACCAAGCCCCGCATCATCGAGCTGCTGCTCGTCACGACGGTGCCCGTCATGTTCCTCGCCGAGGGCGGAGTGCCTTCTCTCTGGCTCGTTCTCGCGACGCTCGTCGGAGGGTCGCTGAGCGCCGGGGCGGCGAACACGTTCAACTCCGTCTACGACCGCGACATCGACCGGCTCATGCACCGCACGAGCAGCCGACCCATGGTCACCGGTGAGGTGAGCCCCCGCAACGGCCTTCTCTTCGGGGCCGCGCTCACCGTCGCGTCGACGGTGTGGTTCCTCGTCCTCGTCAACGTCCTGTCGGCCGTCCTGTCCCTCGTCGCCATCGCGCTCTACGCGGTCGGGTACACGGTCGTCCTCAAGCGCCGGACGTCGCAGAACATCGTGTGGGGTGGCGTGGCCGGGTGCATGCCGACGCTCATCGGGTGGTCCGCCGTGACCGGCTCGGTCGGGTGGCCGGCCGTCGTCCTCTTCCTCGTCATCTTCTTCTGGACACCGCCGCACTACTGGCCGCTGTCCATGGCGTTCCGCGACGACTACTCGGCGGCCGGTGTCCCGATGCTCCCGGTCGAGCGAGGTCCCGTCGCCGTCGGTCGCCAGATCGTCCTGTACTCGTGGCTCATGGTGGTGGCGTCGTTCGCGCTGGTCCCGGTCGCCGACATGGGGTGGGTGTATGCCGGCACGGCGGGACTCGCGGGCGCGCTCTTCGTCCTCGAGGCCCATCGCCTCCTGCGTGCCGCCCGCTCGGGCCTGACCGGGACGGCGCTCAGGCCGATGCGCCTGTTCCACTACTCGATCACCTACGTCACGGTGCTCTTCCTCGCCGTCGCGATCGACCCGCTGATCCACGTCGCCATCGGCTGACCGCGCGGTGGTGGGGTTCGTCCTGAGGTACCTCAGGTAGGTGATGCCTGCCGAAGATAGGGCAGCCGCCCGATGCGGGGGTGTACCGCAGGCGACGAGCGTGGTCGGTGTCGGAGGGACAGGCCCCCGACACCGACCGAAGGAAGAACCATGAGCCTCTACACCAACCCGATGACCGTTCAGACCGAGATCGACCGTCGCTTCGAGCTGGCCGGTGTCGACCCGTACGACCGTCACCACCGCGACCAGCACCGGCGCGACCTGCCGTCTCGTCCGCTCGCGGCGCACCCGCTGGCCGCCTTCGTCGCCCGCCTCGTGGGTGGTCCCGAGAACACCACGGCCGCCCGCCGGCGTCGCACCACGGTCACCTCGGGCGCGCCCCGGCACCCGTGAGGAACCTGACGTCGGCGACCAGTGCCATGATCGGGGCCGTGCCGCCCCGTACCACCACCGAGCTCGTCGGCCGCCAGGAGGAGGTCCACCGGCTCCTCGACGCCCTCGGCTGGGACGACGGGGGCGCCGGGGCGGTCCTCCTCGCCGGCGACGCCGGAATCGGGAAGACCGCCCTCGTCGCGGACGTTCTCCGCCGGGCGGCCGACCGCCGGACCCTCGTCGGCCACTGCGTCGGGGAGATGGGCACCGCCCTGCCGTACCTCCCGTTCGTCGAGATGTTCGCGGCCCTCGACGCACGGGAGCGCGCCCTCGTGGACGAGCTCGTCGCCGACCACCCGGGCCTCGTGCCCCTCGTGCCGCGGGTCGCCTCCGGGGCGCGGGGAAACGCCGTGCGCGCCGACCTCGTCGAGGCCGTGCACGCCGCACTGTCCGACCTGGGCCGGCGTGCTCCGGTCGTCGTCGTCGTCGAGGACGTCCACTGGGCAGACGAGTCGACCCGGGAGCTCCTCACCCTTCTCTTCACGCGCGGGGGCCCCGACGGGGTGAGCCTCCTCGCCACCTACCGCAGCGACGACATCCACCGCCGTCATCCCCTGGCCGCCGCCCTCGCCGTGTGGTCGCGACTGCCCACGCTCACCCGCGTCGAGCTGGGGCCCCTCCCGGATGCCGACGTGCGCCGCATCGTGCGGCGGGCCGGGACCCACCTCAGCGAGGCCGTGGTCGACGACGTCGCGCACCGGGCCGAGGGCAACGCCTTCTTCGCCGAGGAGCTCGCCGTGGCCGCCGACGAGCGCGGCGGTGCGGATCCGGCGGATCTGGCACGGCTCCTGCTCACCCGGGTCGACCGCCTGGAGGAATCGGCCCAGGGCGTCGTGAGGGTTGCCGCCGTCATCGGTCGCCGGGTCCCTCACGCCCTCCTCGCGCGCGTCGCCGGTGTCGACCCCGGGACGCTGCGCACGGCGCTGCGAGCCGCGGTCGAGCACCACGTCCTCGAGCCGTGGGGCGAGGTCGGGTACGAGTTCCGCCACGCCCTCCTCGCCGAGGCCGTCACCGACGACCTCCTGCCGGCGGAGCGGCTCCAGCTGCACCGAGCCTGTGTCGAGGCCCTGCGCGAGGATCCGTCCCTCGGTTCGGCCGCCGACCTCGCGCGGCACGCCCTGGCGAGCGGTGACCGCGTCGCGGCCCTGGAGGCGTCGGTGCGCGCGGGCGACGCCGCCCAGCGGATGGGCGGTCCGGCCGAGGCGCTCGCCCACTACGAGACCGCCCTCTCTATCGCGTTGGCCGAGTCCGACGTGGCGGAGGGTCATGCGCTCACGCTTCGCGCGGCATCCGCAGCGAACGACAGCGGGCGGACGGCCCGCGCGATGGCCCTGCTCCGAGCCCGGCTCGACACCGACCTGCCGACCCCACATGAGCGCGCCGAGCTGCTCGGTGCACTCGCGGTGACGGCGCGGATGACCGAGGAGCGGCTCGACCGCCTGGCCATCACCCAGGAGGGCCTCGACCTCCTGGCGGACGACGCGCCGACGAGCCTGCGGGTCGGCCTCCTGGCCCGCCGCGCCGAGGCCCTCATGGACTCCGGTGCGCACGAGGAGGCCCTCGTCGTCGCCGACGACGCCATGGCTCTCGCCGTGGAGCACGACCTGACGGAGGACCGCACCGACCTCGCCTCGATCCTGGCGCGGCTGAGCGAGACCGCCGGCGACCCGGGCGAGTCGATCCGGCGGCTCGAGGGAGCCCTCGCTGCATGGACCCGCGAGCCCGACCTCGCGCTCCTGCGCGCGATGCACATCCTGGCGTCGGTCCACTACCGGCAGGGCGACCACTCGGCCGCCCTCGCCGGCTTCGAGCGAGCCCTGGCCGAGGCGCGGCGGGCCGGGCTGGAGTGGTCGGTCTACGGGGTGGACACCCGGGCGATGGCCGTGACGACGGCCTACGAGATGGGCGACTGGGAGCACGCCCTGCTGCTGGCGGACCACACGCACGACGCCGGGATGCCGGCCTGGGCGGTGGCCAGCATCGACGCCGCCGCCGCAGGAGTGCTCGCCGCGCGCGGAGGGGTCACGGCGGACGAGCTGCTGGCCGGCATCCGCCCGTGGTGGCCGGAGGACGGCCGCATCGCCGTGCAGAGCGGTGCGGCCGCCCTCGACCTGCTCGGCCGGGACGGCGAGGTCGACCGGATGCTGACGCTGCACCATGAGCTGGTGACGTTCCTCCGGGACATCTGGGGCGAGGGCCGGGTCGCCGCCGAGGTACGGCTGGCCGCCCTCGTCATCGGACACCTGGCGACGGCCGTGCGCACCGCGCCGCCAGGCCGCCGGGTGGAGGTCCTCGGTGAGGTCGAGCGGCTGCATGCCGAGGCGTGTGCCGTGTGGGGGGAGGGCTCACTCCTCCTTCCGCCGACCCTGGAGGGTCGCGCGTGGGAGGCCCGGGCGACGGCCGAGCGGGAGCGCACCCGCTGGGCCGCAGGCGACGACGTTCCCCTCGACGGTCTCGTCGCATCGTGGCGAGAGGTGGTCGAGATGTTCGAGCGCCACGGCGAGCCCTATGAGGCGGCCAGGGCGCGGAGCCGACTCGCGGAGGTGCTCCTCGCGGCCGGGGACCGTGGTGCCGACGACGTGCTCGAGGATGCGCAGGAGACACTCCGCACCCTCGGCGCCACGCCCCTCGCCGCGTCCCTCGCCCGTCTGACCCCCAGACCCGCTCGCACGGCGCTCACCAGCCGAGAGGCCGAGGTCCTCCAGCTCCTCGCGGAAGGGCGGTCCAACGGTGAGATCGGACGGGCGCTCTTCATCAGCACCAAGACCGCCAGCGTGCACGTGTCGAACATCCTCGCCAAGCTCGGTGCTGCGTCCCGAGGCGAGGCGGTCGCCCTGGCCAGGTCAGGCGGGTTGCTCGGGGGCTGAGGTGGGGTGGAGCCGGTCCTCGTCAGCCCGTCGGCGGAGCGCGAGGATGCCGTGGGTCAGTGCCACGACGAGGAGGCTGGCGCCGAGCATGTGGGCCACGACGAGCGCCTCGGGGAGGTCGGTGAAGTACTGGACGTAGCCGACGAGCCCCTGCGCGAGGCTGACGAGGAGGACGGCCAACCAGGCGCGTCCCGGGCCCCTGACCCCCGGTGCCGCGGTGAGCCGGGCGGTGAGCCAGGTGGCCGCGACGAGGCCGAGGAAGAGCATGACGACATCCGCGTGCAGCCAGGACACCGTGCGTGCGTCGAACCCGAAGCGGGCCGGCTCGTCGGCGTCGCCGGAATGGGGGCCCGAGCCGGTCACGACGGTGCCGAGGGCGAGGACGACTGTGGCGACGGCTGAGGTTCCCCACGCCAGGCGGGTGACGAGGGGCGGGACGAGGCGCACCGGTGCGGCGGCCGTCTCGGACCGGGCGAACCAGAGGTACGACGCCGCCGCGACGAGCGCGGCGGACAGGAGGAAGTGCGCCGCAACCGTTGCGGGGTGGAGGCCGAGCAGGACGGTCGCGCCGCCGAGCAGTGCCTGTGCGACGACTCCGCCGAGCACTGCCGCGGAGGCGACCTTCATCGCGGGCCGGGGTGCCCAGCGCCAGACCGCGACCACGGCGGCTAGGGCGAGCGCCGCGAGGAGACCGGTCAGGGTCCGGTTGCCGAACTCGATGTACTTGTGGAAGCCCTCCGCCTGCTCCACCGTCGGGGTGATCGACCCGTCGACGCACTCGGGCCAGGTCGGACATCCCAGGCCGCTGCCGGTGACCCGCACGAGGCCACCGGTCACGACGATGGCCACCTGCGCGACGAGGTTGGCCCCCAGGACGGGCGCCAACCACCGCGACGCCGACGAGGGGGCGGGTGGGGCGGGGGCGGTCGTCGTGCGGGTGTCCGTCACGTCGACAAGGCTACGTGGCCGCGAGGGCGGCGCTGTCGAGGGTCAGCCGCTCCAGCGGAAGAACCGAGCCGCCAGGGCGGCGCCGGCCACGCCCCAGACGGCGAGGACGGCGAGGGAGCCCCACGGCCAGCCGCCGTCGAGGAACGCCGTACGGGCGGCGTCACCCAGCGCACCGGAGGGCAGCAGAGCCGCGACGTCGCCGAGGGCGCCCGGGAGCTCGTCGGTGGGCACGAGCGTGCCGAGTGCCAGGAGCAGGACCCAGGCCAGGTTGGCGATGGCGAGGACCGCCTCGGCCCGGAGCGTGCCGGCGAGGAGGAGGGCGAGCGAGACGAACGTGCCGCAGCCGAGGACCAGGGTGACCACCAGGGGAAGGAGCCCCGCCGGGTCCGGGCGCGCCCCCAGGGCCAGGCCGAGGGCCCCGAGGACGAGCACCTGCACCGCCACCACCGAGAGCACCGCGACGGCCTTGCCCGCGAGCAGCCCGCCGCGGCCGAGCGGGGTGGTGCCGAGCAGGCGGAGGACACCGGACCTGCGGTCGAAGCCCGTCGCGATCGCCTGCCCGGTGAACGCGGTCGAGACCACGCCCAGCGCCAGTGCGCCGGCCGTGGCCAGGTCGACCCGCCGGCCGGGGCCGAGCTCGGGGACTGATGTCAGGGCGATCGCGACGAGGGCCATCGCGGGAAGGACGACCGAGACGAGCAGCTGCTCACCGTTGGCCAGCAGGGCCCGGGCCTCGAAGCGCGCCTCCGCAAGCACACGGGCTCTGGCCGGTGCCGGGGCGCTCACCGGGCTCCAGCGGTGAGCGCGAAGTAGACGTCCTCGAGGCGCCGCCCCCGGCGCACGCCGTCGAGCGTGCCGTCGGCGACGACCCGGCCGGAGGCGAGGATGACCACCCGGTCGGCGATCCGCTCGGCCTCCTCGAAGGAGTGGGTCGTGACGACGAGGCAGGCACCACGGTCCGCCTCGGTCCGGACGAGGTCCCAGACGTCGAGGCGCCCGTGCGGGTCCAGCCCCGCGGTGGGCTCGTCGAGGAAGAGGACGTCCGGGCGGGGGAGGAGGGCGGCGGCGAGGGCGACACGCTGGCGCTGGCCGCCCGACATCCGTCGCACCGTCGTCCTCGAGAAGGCGTCGATGCCGAGCCTCGTGACGAGCTCGTCGACGGGGGTGGGCGCCGCGTACAGCGAGGAGAGGTGGCGCAGGAGCGCCACCGGACGGGTAGTCGTCGGGAGGCCGCCGTCCTGGAGCATGACGCCGACGCGCGCCCGGTGGTCGGGTCCGGAGCCCCACGGGTCCGTGCCCAGGACCCGCACCTGACCGCCGTCGGGGCGCTGGAGACCCTCCAGGCACTCGACCGTCGTCGTCTTGCCGGCGCCGTTGGGGCCCAGGATCGCCGTGACCGTCCCCGACTCGGCCGACCACGACGCCCCGTCGACCGCACGCGTGGCCCCGAACGACCTGCGCAGGTCACGCACGAGCACGGCACCGGCCATGCCGCGACATCCTAGGCTGGCGCCCATGCCACGCATCGACCGGGAGGCCGCGCCTGCCACCGCTGTGGCCGCCGCACCCGCCGCTCTCGCCGCTCTCCTGCGTCGACCTCGGACGGCTGCGGTGCTGGGCCTCCTCCCGCTCGCCGTGGCGGCCTTCTTCCGGGACCCCGACCGCACCCCCGACCGCCGGTCGGTGCCCGTCGACGACATCGTGTCGCCGGCCGACGGAAAGGTGATGTCCGCCGGTCCGGCGGTGGCCGGCGTGGCACCGGACGGGGACTGGCAGCAGGTGAGCATCTTCCTGTCGGCCTTCGACGTCCACATCAACCGGGCGCCGTACGGCGGACGGGTGACCGAGGTCGTCGAGAGACCCGGTGCGTGGCACGCCGCGTACACGCACGAGAGCGCCCACCTCAACGAGCGAGCCGACATCACGGTCGAGCGGGAGGTCGCCGGACGAGTCCGTCGGGTGCACTTCCGGCAGATCGTCGGCCTCATGGCCCGCAGGGTCGTGACGCGGGTGTCCGTCGGGGAGGAGATCGGGACCGGTGCGCGCATCGGGCTCATGAAGTTCGGCTCGAGGATGGACGTGTTCCTCCCCATGGAGTGCGACGTCCTCGTCCGCCGCGGCGACCGCGTCCTCGGCGGCGAGACCGTCATCGCGCGCTGGCACGCCTCCCCGGTGACCTCGTGACCACGCCTGCGGCGCCGGGCCGGCGTCGGATCCTCGCCCGCTGGCGTCTGGTGTCGCCGACGGGGGCGCGCGTCGTGTCCCTGCGTCAGCTGCCGAAGCGAGAGCGGGCCCGCCTCCTGGCCCCGAGCGCCTTCACGACGCTCAACATGATGAGCGGGCTGTCGTCCGTCCTCCTGGCCTTCCGCGGCAGCTTCACGATGGCGGCGTCGCTCATCGCGGTCTCCATCGTCCTCGACATCGCCGACGGCTTCGTCGCCCGGCTCGTGGGGGCCACGTCCCCGTTCGGGCTCCAGCTCGACTCCCTCGCCGACCTCATCTCGTTCGGCCTTGCCCCGGCCGTGCTCATCCACACGTGGGCGCTCGACGAGTGGCCCGTGCTGGCCTGGCTCGCCGCGTTCTTCTGGCTCGCCTGTTCGGCCTTCCGGCTCGCTCGGTTCAACGTGACGATCGACCCCCTCGCCGACAAGCGCTACTTCGTCGGCCTACCGTCGCCGGGGGCGGCGGCCGTCGTCATGGCGACCATCCTCGCGCTGGACTCCCCGTTCTTCGGCCCGGGAACCGGCCCGTGGCGCGCCTGGTTCCCCCTCCTCGTCAGCGTCGTGCCGGCGCTGCTCATGGTGATGACGGTGCGGTTCCGCTCGTTCCGTGCGCTGCTCTCGCCGCGGACAACGACGACCCGGCTCGCGACCGCCACCATGGCGCTCGCGGTCGGGGCTGGACTCGTGCTCACCCCAGGGCTGACGGCCCTCGTCGTCGCCTACGGTTACGTGCTCACGGCACCGCTCGGAGTGCTCACCGCCCCGGTGCGCCAGCGGCTGTTCGGCACCGACGCGGTCGCTCCGCCCCGCACCCGGATCCCGTCGGTCTTCCTGCCGCTGGACGAGGACCCCGGGGTCGAGGAGGTCGACGAGGTCGTCGTGGCGGACCCCGCAGCGGAGACCGTCGAGAGTTAGGAGACCCTTGCTTGGACGGTGGACGAAGAATTACCTAACATGGGTGTGTGGTTAATCCGCCCGACACCCGCATCCTCGAGTCGCGCACGCGCGACCGGGTGCTGCGCGTCGTCAGCGAGGAGGGCCCTGTCAGCATCCCGGGCCTCGTCGAACGACTGGGCCTCACCGAGACCGCGGTGCGCCGACACGTCGACGGGCTGCACGCCGACGGGCTCGTCGAGGCCAGGGACGCGACCGGCCCCCGCCGCCGTGGTCGCCCTGCCAGGGCCTGGGTCCTCACGGAGCGGGGCCACCGCTCGCTCGTCAGCGACTACGACCACCTGGCGGGCGACGCCTTGCGGTTCCTGCGCTCCACGGGCGGCGACTCGGCCGTGCAGCAGTTCGCCGCACACCGCGTCGCCGCGCTCGAGGAGCGGTATGCCGCCCGCATCGAGGCCGCCGGCGACGGCACCCCTGCCCGGGCCGAAGCGCTCGTCGAGGCGCTGAACGCCGACGGGTTCGCCGCCTCGGCCCGCCCGATGGGCTCCGCCACCGGGCCCCTCACCGGCATCCAGCTGTGCCAGGGGCACTGCCCCGTCCAGCACGTCGCGACGGAGTTCCCCCAGCTGTGCGAGGCGGAGACCGAGGCGTTCTCGCGACTGCTCGGCGTCCACGTCCAGCGGCTGGCGACGCTGGCCCAGGGCGACCACGTCTGCACGACCTTCGTCCCCACACCGACCACCGAGAGGCCCTCGTCATGACGAGCAGCATCGAAGAGCTCAACCCGGGTCTGAAGGATCTGGGCACCTACGCGTTCGGCTGGGCCGACAGCGACACCGCCGGCGAGACCGCGCGGCGCGGGCTCAACGACGAGGTCGTCAGCGACATCTCAGCGCGCAAGGGCGAGCCGCAGTGGATGCTCGACCTGCGCCTGAAGTCCCTGAGGCTCTTCGGCAAGAAGCCCATGCCGACCTGGGGCTCGGACCTGTCGGGCATCGACTTCCAGAACATCAAGTACTTCGTGAAGTCCACCGAGAAGCAGGCGACCAGCTGGGAGGACCTGCCCGAGGACATCAAGAACACCTACGACCGCCTCGGCATCCCCGAGGCCGAGAAGCAGCGCCTCGTGGCCGGTGTGGCGGCACAGTACGAGTCGGAGGTCGTCTACCACCAGATCCGGGAGGACCTGGAGGAGAAGGGCGTCATCTTCGTCGACACCGACACCGGGCTGCGCGAGCACGAGGACCTCTTCCGCGAGTACTTCACCTCCGTCATCCCGGCCGGCGACAACAAGTTCGCGTCGCTGAACACCGCCGTCTGGTCGGGCGGCTCGTTCATCTACGTCCCGCCGGGGGTCCACGTCGACATCCCGCTGCAGGCCTACTTCCGGATCAACACCGAGAACATGGGCCAGTTCGAGC
>CALCXF010000030.1 GCA_937907685.1 uncultured Nostocoides sp. | reverse complement strand
CCATTGAGAGGCCCGCCACTGAGAGGCCCGCCACTGAGAGGCCCCCTCGAGATGAGGCAACACGCAGACGTCTCGGACCTCGACGTCTGCGTGTTGCCTGCTCTCGACGCAACGTCAGCCGGGGGCGGGGGCTGCGGCGGCTAGCCGGGCTGGGCCCGCCGGCGCATCCGACGTCCGGCGATGAGGGCGCCGACGAGGATGACGGCCGCGACCGCGCCTGCGAGGACGAAGGTGCGCGCGTCCTGCCCCGCCGAGGCGCCCAGGGCGGCATAGCCGACGCTTCCGGGAAGGACGCCCACCGCGGTGCCGACGACGTAGTCGCGCCAGCTCACGGCGCTGACCCCCGAGCCGTAGTTGACGATGGTGAACGGGATCGGCGTGAGCCGCGCCACGAGCACGGCGACGAGACCCTGGTGCCGCATGATGTCCTCCACCCTCCCGATCCGCGGCCCGGTGAGCGAGGCGACCGCCTCGCGGCCGAGCCGGCGGGCGATGGCGAAGGTGACGACGGCCGCCACCATCGAGCCGACCCAGGAGAGGACGATGCCACCGGCGAGGCCGAACAGCGCACCGGCGATCCCGGCGAGCAGGTTCTTGGACACGGGCACGAGCGTCAGCACGACGTGCAGCGCCACGTAGACCAGGGGTCCCCACGCCCCGGTCGACGCCACGGCCTCCTGCACCGCGTCCACGTCTCCACCGAGCAGCAGCCACACGAGACCACCGCCGAGGAGGACCGCGACGACCAGCGCGAGGAGGCGCAGGCGTGCACCACCGGTCGCATTCACCTGCACAGGGTAAGTGCGGGGATGTATCACCCGCCGCCGCGGGCGCTCCTGCCGGTATGCCGTGCATCCGGGTCGATACCTCGCAGCTCACCTACCCGTGGTTCTGGCTGCCGGGCCAGCTGCCGCACTTCGTCGACGGCTCGGTGCCCGGTGGAGCGCGCGCGGTCCTCGACCCGGGCGAGTACGCCTTCCAGCAGACCCGCGACCGAGCCTCCGACGTCCGCTTCACCGTGACGGACGCAGGAATGGTGGACTTCGACGAGGCCGACGACCACCTCCTGCGCGGTCGCGGCACCTCGACGCTCCACGTCCTCGGTGTCCGGGTCACCCTCGATGCCACGAGTACCCCGAGAACGCTGCTCCCGATGTGGGGCGGCTGTCGGGAGCCGCTGCACGCGCGGGCGCGGACGGTGCGGATGCCGCCCGGCACGAACTACGTCCTGCGGCTGGGTCCGGCGCCGAGCGAGGTCGTCGAGTTCAGCGTCCGTGGGGACGGCGCGGTCGACTACGGACCCGAGTACGAGCGGTCCCTCTCGGGCCGCGGCACCCGGTGCCTGCGCGTCGACGGGCGCCACGAGCGCTGACGGCGTCGTCCGGCCGGAGGGCTGTCGCAAGGCGTCAGCCACCTCTCGTCCTCTTCTCTTGCGCACGCCCGCGCGCCGGTGTGGACACCGCGCCACGGCGGGTCGCACGCTGTACCGAAATCGCGACACCCTGTACGCCCACCGGTCGGAGGCCGTTGCCCGCGCGCACCGAGCCGGGTCGGGTCGTCGCCAGGACTAGGGATGCCGGCCCGGTGGCGTGCCGGCCGGCCGCGGCATCCGCACCGTCCCCAGCCGTCGTGAGCGCAGGGCGACGAGCACGGCACCGATGACGATGGCCGTGATGACCGCGAACCCGAGGGCCGGTTCCAGCGGGATCGCGATGCCGACGGCCCCGCCGAGCACCCAGAACCCCTGGAGGATCGTCTCGGACCACGAGAAGACCCGGGCCCGGACGTCGTCGGCGATGTCTCGCTGGATGAGGGCGTCGAGCGAGAGCTTCGCGAGCTGGGAGAACAGTCCGGTGACGAGGCCGATGAGGAGCAGGGTCCACAGCGAGTACAGCAGCGCCGTCGTCAGAGCGGCCGCGACCGCGACGGCCGCCATGGTGGTCGCGATCACCTCGGGGTCCGGGAGGCGGCGGCGGTTCCCGATGAGCGACCCGAGGGCGTTGCCCACACCGGCGGCACCGATGACGAGGGCGAGCACGGTGGTGCCGGACCACCCCGGAAGGGGGTGCTCGCGCATGAGGAAGCCCAGGAACAGGGTGAGGAAGCCGGACAGGAGACGGGCGCCGGTGGTGAGCCACAGGACGTACCGGACCGAGCGCGGCAGGGCGCGCATCCGACGCACCCCCCGCTGCGGCGTCGGCAGCGGCTCCTCGGCCACCGGCGTGCCGTCGACGTCGCGCTCGCCGAGGGTCGAGTCGACGCGAGCCGGCAGCCTGATGGCGAGGACGGTGGCCGCCACGTAGACGACGAACGCCAGGCGCAGCGACCAGTCCGGACCGATCCGCGAGAGCGCACCGGCCAGTCCGCCGCCGAGGGCCATCCCGATGAGGCCGGCGATCGTGAGCCGGGAGTTCGCGGTGACGAGGCCGATGCCCGCCGGGAGGAGGCGGGGGACCGCGGCCGCCCGCGCCACGGCATACGAGCGGCTGGCGACGAGGCACCCCAGCGCCGCCGGGAAGAGCCACGCGCTGTCCTCGACCACGGCGGTCGCGAGAACCCAGGCGAGGAAGGCCCGGGTGGCCAGGGTGGTGCCGAGCGCCCACCGGCGGCCGTGGCGGAAGCGGTCGAGGAGGGGCCCGATGAGCGGCGCCAGGAGGACGAACGGCGCCATCGTCAGCAGGAGGAACAAGGCGACCCGCCCGCGCGCCTCGTCGGTCGGCAGGGCGAAGACGGTTCCCGCCAGCGACACGGTGAGCGCGGCGTCCCCCGCGACGTTGACGGCGTGGAGCTCGGTCAGGCGCGCGAGCCCGGTGTCACGGGCACCGTCGGCGTCCACGAACCGTCGGAACCTGCTGCCGACGTAGCGCCCACCCCTGCCCACGGCCCGCATGCCGGCCCGACTGCCCCGCCCCACGGTGCGGCCCGCCCCGGTGACCCGAGCACGGGCACCCGTCGCCGGCGACGGTTCGGGCGCCGGCGTGCGCGGAGTCGGGTCGGGGGACGTCATGGCACCACGATCCTGCCCGAGGGCCCGCACTGCCTGACCATCTGCCGCGACGGCATACCGGAATGGTGCTCCGGTGCCGTGCGTTGTGGAGCCCATGAGCACTCCGGGGACGAGCATGGCGGAGCGCTACGAGCGTGCCCGCGGTCTCTTCGAGCACGGCGAGTACCAGGCGGCCGCGGAGGCACTGCGGGCGCTCGTCGACGAGAGCGCCCTGGAGCCTCCGCTGCACGGCACGACGGAGCTGAGGCTGCTGCTGGCCCGCTCCTACTTCCACTCCGCCCAGCTCCAGCGGGCGGAGCGGGTCACCCGTGCCATCCTCGCCGACCACCCCGACGAGGCCTACGCGAACCTCGTTCTCGGCCGCACGCTCCAGCGGATGGGGCGCCACGCCGAGGCCAGGCCGCACCTGGCCATGGCCGAGCTGCTCGGGGGGTATGCCGGGTCCGGTCGCCTTCCGCGCGACGACGACGGCAGCGGATAGACCCCATACCGCCACGAGGTCGGGTTCCGACTGTTCCCCACCCCCGATCCGCACGGGCGCACCACGTGCCTGGAAAGGTGCGGATCCAGTTCGGGCTTTCTCGCCGTGGATCTAGGCCCGCGTGTAGGTGACGTCGAAGTCGTGGATCCACTCGCCGTCTTCGACGAGGTAGCAGGAGCTGTCGATCGTCGTGCCGTCTCCTGAGAGCGTGCCCTCGAAGCGCTGGTCGAAATCGGCAGGGTCGGCCGCGTGACGCCACCACGTCCAGACGCCGTCCTGGAAGGTCATGTGGAGCACGCGCGAGACCGCGCGGGAGTCGAAGTAGTGCGCGGTGTAGTCGCCCTCGGCGTCTTCGTCGGCGGCCATGATGAGGACGACGCCCTCGGGAAACATCGGGTTCTCGGCGATCGAGCGCTGGAGGATCACCTTCTCGTCACGGAGCCACTCCAGCGTCATATCCCCCTCGACCTTCGCCTCGACGTGCCGAGGCGCGTCGACGACCTGGCGCCAGCGACCGATCAGCGGCTCGAGGTCCTTGATGTCCGGCATGAGTCCGAGCCTAAGGGCGTCCGGCGGGTGTGGGCATTGGAGGTTTGCGATCAGCGATCCGGCAGCCGCGAACGGACACGCATACCCCCGCGGAGCGGGGAGACTACGTCGGTGACTCCAAGCCGACCCTCCTGGCCAGCACGGCTTCTACCACTGACGGGATGTGACGCGAGGATGGCGGTCCACTCGGCGGCCCTGCTGCTGCATCGGCAGGGAGGTGGTGAGCTCGAGGTCTTCCTCGGCCACATGGGTGGGCCGTTCTGGGCCCGCAAGGACGCGGGGGCGTGGTCGGTGCCCAAGGGGGAGTTCGACCCCTCCACGGAGGACGCCGCGGATGCCGCCCGGCGCGAGTTCGCGGAGGAGATCGGCGTGCCGTGGGAGGGCGCGGTGGCGCACCTCGGCGACTTCCGGCAACGCAGCGGCAAGGTGCTCGTCGTGCACGAGGCACGCGCAGAGGCGCCGGTCGAGTTCGTGGCCTCGAACGAGTTCACCATCGAGTGGCCGCCCGGCAGCGGGACACCGCGCTCCTACCCGGAGATCGACCGCGCTCGGTGGTTCGGCGTCTCCGAGGCCCGGGACAAGGTGGTCAAGGGCCAGGTGGCCGTCCTCGACGCGCTGGCCGCCCGGCTCGGGGGTTGAGCGGCCGACGAGGCCAGGCTCCTCAGCCGGTGTGGGCCGCCTCGAGCGCGAGCAGGTGCTCCTTGGCGGCCGGCCCACCGGCGTACCCCCCGACCCCGCCGGACGCGGGGAGCACCCGATGGCACGGCAGCACGATGCACAGCGGGTTGCCCCCGAGGGCGGTGCCGACCGCCCGGGCCGCACCCGGCCGGTCCACGGCGCCGGCGAGTGCGGCATACGTCGTCCGCTCGCCGTATCCCACCCGGGCAGCGAGGCCGGTGAGCACCGTCCGCTGGAATGGGGAGGCCAGCGAGAGGTCCGTCGGCACGTCGACCGACCGGACCGAGCCCGAGAGGTAGGCCTCGAGCGCCCGGCGGGCGGAGTCGGTCGAGGCGGGGTGGCGCAGCACCCGCGGGCTGACCGCCACCGCGAGGCGCTCGAGCCAGCGGTCCTCGGCAGCCGTGTCGCCCACGTAGGTGCAGGTCACAAGGGCGCCGTCCGCCCGGACGGCGAGGAGGAGCCGGCCGACCTCGGTGTCCTCGACGGCATACGAGACGTCGGTGGGCGGCAGCGTGGGCGGGCCGGCGAGCGGGGGGTCGAAGGCGGTGAAGGCGTTCGTCATGGCAGGTCCTGGAGGTCGAGGCGGAGGGTGGCGATCGCGTCGCTGACGAGCCGCCGGCTCATGCCCGGCGAGGTGCCGAGCGCGGCCGCGACGGCCCGGTGGTCGAGGTCGCCGACGAAGCGCAGCACGACGGCGTCGCGCTGACGTACGGGGAGCGCCCCGACGCGGGCCCACAGGTCGCCGTCCGGCAGCTCGGGCGGGCCGATCTCGGGGGCCTCGGCCAGTGTCGAGACGTCGTCGTGCGGAGTCGTGCGCCGGGCCGAGCGGTGGTGGTCCATCGCGCAGCGGTGGGTGATCGTGAGGAGCCACGACCGGAGGTTCCGGGCGTGGGTGAGCCGCGGGTAGGCCGCGAGCGCCTGGGTCCACGCCTGCTGGGCGACGTCCTCACCGTGACCGGGCGCCAGGGCGTGGGCGAGGCGGGCGACGTCGCGCCAGTGGTCGTCGACGAGGTGCTGGAAGGGCGGGAGGCTCACGATGGTGCAACGGTATGCCGCTCGCGCGTGTGAGCAGGCGGGCGGCGTGTCAGGTCACCCTCCCGGACAACTCGGGGCCGCTGGGGGAAGGATGAGGGCGTGAACGCCGAGCCGGGTCCGCGCGAGGAGCGGCGCCGACACCCGCTCGTGATCGCCCACCGGGGAGCCAGCGACGAGGAGCCGGAGCACACCCTCGCCGCGTACCGGCGCGCCTTCGACCACGGTGCCGACGGCGTCGAGTGCGACGTGCGGCTCACCGCCGACCATCACCTCGTCTGCGTGCACGACCGCCGGGTCGACCGCACGTCGACGGGGGCAGGAGCCGTCTCCACCCTCGAGCTGGCGCGGCTGGAGGAGCTCGACTGGGCGTCCTGGAAGACGACGATGCGCAGCAAGCTGGACGCCGAGCGACCCGAGAGGGACCCGGAGCGCGGCCGTCTGCTGACCCTCCGCCGGCTCCTCGACACGCTCGTGGACACCGGCCAGGAGGTGGTCACCCTCATCGAGACCAAGCACCCCACCCGGCACGGGGGTGACGTCGAGCGCGCGCTCGTCCAGGTGCTGCGACTGTTCGACCTCAGCGACGGGGACCAGCCCCACCGGCCGCACGTGCGGATGATGTCGTTCTCGCAGCGCGCCCTCGCGCGGATGCAGCGCCTCGCCCCCGACCTGCCGCTCGTCTACCTCGTGGAGCCGGGAGTGCCCTCGCTCGCGCTCAAGGGCTCGCTGCCCCACGGGGTGACGAGTGTCGGCCTCCACGTGCGCCTGCTGCGCAAGCCCAAGGTCGTCCGGGCGTTCCAGCGCCGCGGTCACGAGGTGTACGTCTGGACGGTCGACAAGGAGGAGGACATCGACCGCTGCCTCGACCTCGGGGTCGACGTCATCATCACCAACCGACCCGGCCGAGTTATCTCGCGGATCGCCGGCTCCGGCTAAGGTGTGTCGCCGTGACCCCGCACCTGTCCCACACCGACCACGAGGCGGACGAGCCCGGCGCCATCGGCCGCACGGGTGAGACCGGCCTCGTCGTCACCGAGTCCCCCGGCCCGGGTGTCGACAGCATCGTCTGCACCCTGCGCGCACCGCACGAACCGGCCTCCGTCGGCAAGGTCCGGCGCGAGGTGGTCAACGACCTGCAGAACCGCGACCTCCCGGAGTCGCTCATCGACGAGGCCGAGATCGTCGCCTCCGAGCTGCTGACGAACGCCGTCCGCCACGCCCGCCCGCTCTCGGACGGCACGATCCGCGTCCGCTGGAAGATCCGCGGGGACGTCGTCGAGATCGAGGTGACCGACGGCGGCGGCGAGAGCCTCCCCCGACCGGCCCCGAGGACCGTCTGGCTGTCGTCGGGTCGCGGGTTGCGGATCGTGCGGTCGATCGCGCACGAGTGGGGTGTCACCGAGGACCGCACCGGCAACGTCGTGTGGGCCACCCTGGGCGGCCCCAGCCGCCGCCGCGCCACCTGAGCCCGCGCCGGGACGCATCCCCGGTCGCACTAGGGTGGCGCGCATGGGCAAGGCATCCCGACGTGCGCGTCGCTCCGACTCCGGCACCTCCGGTCGTGCCCGACCGGCTCCGGTCCCCTTCGAGCGGCGGCCCTTCGCCGGGCTCCCCGGGGAGACCGACTGGGTCGCGATGCGCGAGATCCTGCCGGCCGCGACCGCGCCGGTGACGGTTCGCCCGGAACACGTCCCCGAGGGGGCACCGGCCGAGGTGACCGTCGCGACCGTCCTGCCCATGGCGTGGCCCGCCCTTCATCGCGCCGACGGCGCGGTGCTCATCGGCACCCAGTCCGGCAGCGCGAGTGGTGACGCGTCCCGCGACCTCGCGGCCCAGCTCCTCGCGGCGCTCACGGCGGAGGCCGGCCAGCCGGTGTTGACGACGCCACCGGTGACCCGTGAGAGCCCGCGCCTCCAGGACGTCCTCGTGGACGGCACGTCCTTCGACGTCACCGTGCACGAGGGCTTCGACTTCTGGGTCGAGGGCCAGGACCTCGAGGGCGATGCCGCCGCGTCGCTGGAGCGTGCCAACGAGACGGTGGTCCCGACCACCCGGATGGCGGCGCTGCCCTCCGCCTACTGGGTCCGCATCGGCGACCGCACCCACATCCGCCTCGTCCTCCCCGACGACGAGGACGCCGCCACCGACGCTCTGTCCCGGCTGCACGCGGCGGGAACCGACGGTCTCGGCGGCGACACCCGCCTGCTCGGGGCGTTCCGGGCCTGCGGGCTGCTCGTGCCCGTGTGGGACCTCGACCCGTCCCTCGAGGCCGGCGACTACGAGGCCGAGCTCACCGCGTGGGGCGAGCGGTATGCCGCAGCCCTCACCGTCGAGCAGCCGCTCGACGCCGACGAGCGCCGCGCCCGGTCGGGGCTCCTCAGCCGCCAGGTGACCCTCCGCTGAGCGCGGCGCGATGAGTGCCCTCGCCCGGAAGGTTGCAGCCGTCGTCCCGTGCAAGAACGAGGCCGACCGGGTCGCCACCACGGTGGATGCCGTCCGCTCGCTGCCGCAGGTCGGTCGGGTCGTCGTCGTCGACGACGGCAGCACCGACGACACGTCGCGGGCGGCGGAGGCCGCGGGTGCCGTCGTCGTCCGGCACGGACGGAACCGGGGGAAGGCAGCGGCGCTGGAGACGGGGGTCCGCCGGGTCCGCGAGCTCGAGGGCGCCGAGGCGGCCGTCGACGCGGACGCCGCGTGGCCGGCCGCGCTCCTCTTCGTCGACGGTGACCTCCAGGAGACGGCGAGCAACCTCGGCGTCCTCGCTGCAGCGGTGCTCGACGGCGCCGCCGACATGACGATCGCCACCCTGCCGGCCCAGCTCACCGCCGGGGGAGGTCGTGGGCTCGTCGTCGGGCTGTCGCGCCGCGGCATCGAGTCGCTCACCGGCTTCCGCGCCGTCCAGCCCCTGTCCGGGATGCGGTGCCTCAGCCCGGCCGCCTACGCGGCCGCCACACCCCTCGCTCGCGGCTGGGGCGTGGAGACCGCGCTCACCGTCGACGTGCTGAGGGCGGGCCTCACCGTCCTCGAGGTCCCGTGCCAGCTCCAGCACCGGGTCAGCGGGTCGGACTGGCGAGGGCACCTGCACCGCGCCCGCCAGTACCGCGACGTCTGGCTGGCGCTCGTCCGGCGCGGCTGGCGGCCGTGGCATCGAGGCTGACCCGGGTCCACCCGCTCCTCGTGGGTGTCTCGGTCACCCTGCTCCTCCTCGTCGGCGCCTCCCGTCCCAACGCCGCCCAGCCGGACCTGCTCCCCCAGGGCTGGGCGCCCGGCTCCCTCGTCCCGGTGACACTGGGACCCGGCGCCGTGACGGCAGTGCTCTGGGCGGCATACCTCGTCGGCGCCGCCGCGGTGCTGGCGGGGCTGCGGACGCACGCTCCCGCCCTGCGCACGTGGGCGGTTCCCGTACTGCTCGGGGGGCTGGCCCTGGTCACGGCACCGTTCGGCTCGGCGGACCACGTCAACTACCTCGCCTACGGCCGAATCCTCGTCGGCGGTGGTGACCCGTGGCTCGAGGCCCCGGTGGAGTGGGCCGGTGGAGCGGACCCGGTCACGAGCCGGGTCGAGGAGCCGTGGACGACCGAGCCGAGCGTCTACGGTCCCTTCGGGACGCTCCTCCACGGGCTCGCGGCCCTTGTGGGTGGCGACTCGCTGCGCCAGGGCGTCTGGGCGTGGCAGGTGTTCGTCGTTCTCGCCTGGCTGGTCGTGCGGGCGGTGCTGCGGCGGGTGCTTGCTGACGACCTCCACGGCCGGGTCGACGTGCTCTGGACGCTCAACCCGCTCGTCCTCGGGGTCGGCGTGCTCGGCGCCCACATCGACACCGTGGCAGCGGCCCTCGGCGTCACGGCCGTGGCCGCCGCTGCCCTGCGGCCCGATGCGGTGGGGGCGGCCCTGGCGGGGGCGTGTACGGCGCTCGCGGCGTCGACGAAGCTCACGTATGCCGTCGTGGGGGTGGCCGTCATCACCGGGTGGTGGGTGGTCGGGCACCGCTGGGCGGTGCTCGCGCGACTCGTGGGCTCCCTCCTCGCTGCCGTCGCCGTCGTTGCCGGCGCCCTCCACGCCTGGGCCGGCCCGCACGTCTTCGACCAGCTCGAGCGGTCACGACGGGCGGTGTCGCTCGCGACCCCGTGGCGGCCGGTGCTCGAGTGGGGGCGGGACACCGTGGGTGACGACACCGCAAGGTTCGGCATCGGCCTGGCTGCGGCGGTGGTTGCGGTCGTGCTCGCGGCCTGCCTGCTGATGGTGAGCCGCCCCGCCCTCCCGGTGCCGACGCAGCCCGACCCGGCCCCCACCTCCGCCCCTGAGCGCCTCGCGGCCATCGCCCTGTGGGTCACGGCGTGCCTGGCGCTCGCCTACTCCCTGGCCGCGCCGTACTCGCTGCCCTGGTACGACCTGCTTGTCTGGTGCGCCCTCCCGGCCGTGCTGCCCGGCCTCGTCGACCTCGTCGCGCTGGCCCGCCTCACCGCGTCAGCCCTCGCCTACGTCCCAGGGCGGGTGCTCGGGATGACCCCGGCGGTGGAGGATCTGACGCTCGGGGTCCGACGCGGCGTCGTCCCGTGGGTCGGCCTGGCCCTGTGGGTCGTCGTCATCGCCGCCGGCGTGCGGACCTGGTCACGGCGACCGCCCGTGCCTCGTCCAGCAGGTCGTACATCGCCACCGACACGATGAGCGGTACGGCGAGGGTCGCCCCGACCGCGGGGATCGCCACGCCGGAGTCGTTGATGAGGAAGCCGATCGTCAGCGTGATGAGCAGCGCGATGAGTCCAGCGCGCAGGGTGGGCGCCTGGGCGTACGAGCGCTGCATCGCCCGGGATCCCCAGGACGTCGGTCGAGCCAGCATGTAGATGACGAAGAGCAGGGCGGCGGGGACGAGCAGGGTCAGGGGCGCGTTGCCGAGGAGGATGTCGAGGTTCTGCTGGCCCTTGCGCACGACGATGTCCATCGCCTTGCCGTCGAGGATGGCCTGGATGAACCGGCCGAGGTGGCTGCGGTCGGCCGGTGCCCTCAGCCAGTCGCCCCCGGCCACGAGGAAGAAGAGCGCCACGACACCGAGGAGGACGGCGAAGGCCCGGCCCCACGTCATGCGAAGGCCGAGCGAGGCGAACACGAGGTAGGCGAGGCCGGGGATCAACGCTGGTGGCCCACCGCCGTCCGCACCCCAGAACGGGGCACCGTCCACGACGACCGCGAAGGCACCGAGCAGGACCACCGCGACGGCGGCCGCACGCCGCCGACCCGCGAGGACCAGCATCGAGGAGACGGCGGTGGACAGCAGGATCGTCGCGGTCGCGAACAGCGCGAAGGTCGAGTTGCCCATGCCGTAGAACCGGCCGGCGACGACGGGCTGGAGCCCCATGAGGGACGAGAGCTGGAGACGCGACCCGGTGATGACGTCCACCGCGAGCACGACCATGGTCGTCGCCGACACGACCGCCATCGGGCCGAGGGACCAGTGCCGCCACGGTCCGCGCAGCGCGACCGTCGCGATGATGGCGACGAAGAGGCCCACGGACGCGACGATCGCCAGCATCTCGAACGGGAACCGCCACCAGGGGATGAGGTTGGCCAGGAACGTCGAGACCGGCACCGAGGCTGCGGCCACCGCGAGCACCCGGACGCGCGAGAGCACGGTCACCCGGCTGCGCTCGGAGCCGATACGGCCCTTCCAGACGAGCAGGACGAGGAGGTAGATGACGAGCTGGCCGTAGGCGAAGACGGTGAAGAACGGCTCGACGAGGTCGTGGACGTCGTGGCTGGCCTCGTCGTAGTCGACGAGGTGGGTGAGGCGGTCCTCCGCCCGGCCCTGGGAGTTGTCCGGGGCCGGCTCGCTCGTGAGCGGTGCGCCGCCCACGGCATCCGGCACGGGAAGGCCGACCGCCGTGAGGGCGGTCGCGGTGAGGTCCTGGGCCTGTGCCAGCCCGGCCTGCCGGGTGGAGCTGGACACCAGCACGCCCGGGCCGAAGTGCGGGCCCCTGGCCACGACCATCTGCAGGCGCTCGCTCGTGCCCGCGTCGGAGAGGGAGGCCACGAGGTAGTCGGCCCCGTTGGGACCCCCGTCGATGACCTGCCCGATGCGCGTGTCGATCGCGGTGAGCTGTTCCTCGCGGGAGGCCGTGACCGTCTCGCCCTCCGCGACCTCGTCCGGGTCCCTCAGCGACCCGACGTCGACGAGGGTCACGGGGCAGCCGTTGAGGTCCTCGAGCATCCCTTCGCTGGACCAGGCGACCGGCCGGTCGATGCTCCCGTCGGAGCGGGCACCCCCCACCGGCCCCCAGGGGGCGATGGCCTTGAGGCACAGGCCACCCGCGGCGGCGCTGTCACCGAGCAGCCCGAGCTCTGCGTCGAACCGCTCGGCGGCGGCCGCCTCCTCGTACGCGGGCCAGTCGGACACCACGCCGTCCACCACCTCCGGGGGGGCCGGGCACGGTCGCTCCACGGGGTTCGGCGCGTCGCCGGGCCGGGGAGCGGCCGCCCGGCCCCCGGCGGAGAGGCCGAGCCACCCGTCGGCGGGGCACGTGTTGGTGTAGACCGAGCGGACGGACAGGGCAGCGGAGGAGCCGTCGCGCAGCAGCAGCCACAGGTTCGGGGTGGTCTCCTCCGAGACGTCGGACCAGCTGATCCCCCCCGTGCCGACGACGACCACAGCCCCCGACGGCTCGGCGGCAGTGGCATCGGGAGCCCAGGTCAGCGCCCCGAGCAGGAACCCCGCCAGCACGGTCGCGAGGGCGACCGTGACGGCGAGGGTTCGGCGCAGCACGTGGACAGGCTACGAGACGCCTCAGAACGGTGGACCGTGCGCCTCCTGGGGTGCAGCCCGGTCTGGTTCACGCGCCGGGCTCTGGTCGGCCGGCCCGGATGGCGGCGGTGTCGCACCACCCCCGCCGCAGGTCACCGCCATCCCAGCGGGTGGACCAGACCCCACGAAGGGCGCCCAGACCACTGCAGCGGACGAGAGCACGGAGACGTACCCGCCGGACCCAAATGCGTCGGCACCGCCACAATGGACCGGTGACCACCCGGCCGAGCGGCACCGCCCCGCGGTACCGCTGGCTCCTGGCGGGGCTCGGCATCGCCCTCGCCTCCCTGCCGGTCGTCCTGCACTACCTCGTGTTCTGGCCGCTCGACCAGTGGCAGGTGGACGTCGAGGTCTACCGCGAGGCGGGTGTCTCGATCCTCACCGGTCGCCCCGTCTACTCCACGCTCACCGAGTCGCCGCAGCTGCTGCCGTTCACCTACCCGCCGTTCGCCGCACTCCTCGCGATCCCCCTCGCCCTCATGCCGTTCGGGGCGGCCGGGTGGCTCTGGACGGCCCTGCAGGTGGTCGCCACCACCGCGATCGTCTGGTATGCCGGATACCGCCTCATCCACCGCACCGGCGCCTGGATGCCCCTCACGCTGGCCGCGCTCACCGCCCCCATGCTCTGGCTGCACCCGGTGAGCGACGGCATCCGGTTCGGGCAGGTCAACGCCTTCATCGTGCTCGCCTGCCTTCTCGACCTGCGGGAGCCGCGCCCGGGGGTGCTGCGGAGGGTCCCACGAGGCGTGCTCGTCGGCCTGGCGACGGCGGTCAAGCTGACCCCTGGCGTCTTCGTCGTCCACCTCCTCGTGACGCGCCGGTGGAAGGAGGCGGCCACCGCCGTCGGCACCGCGGTCGGCGTGACGCTCGGTGCCTGGGTGCTCCTGCCGCAAGCCTCGTTCGCGTTCTGGGGAGGGGCACTGCAGGACCCCGCCCGGCTCGGGCCGAACATGGGCACGTCGAACCAGTCCCTGCGCGGCTTCCTCCTGCGCGTCGGACCCGAGGGGATGCCGGGCACGGTCCTCTGGCTGCTGTGTGTCGCCGCCGTGGGCGGCTTCGGGTTCTGGCTCGCACGCCGGCTCTTCCTCGCCGGTGACTCGATCGGCGAGGTGGCAGCCGTGGGGCTGATGGCCTGCCTGCTCTCACCCGTGGCCTGGATCCACCACTTCCACTGGGTCGTCGTCGTCGTCTTCGCCCTGCTCGGGGCGGACCCCCTGCGCGAGCGGCGAAGGCTGTGGGCCGGCCTCGGTGTCACCGCATTCTTCCTCTGTCGCCTCCCCTGGTGGGGCATCTCCTGGCTCAACCACCGGGACTGGCCGGAGCTGCCCGGCCGCCTGCTTCAGAACGCCGACGTCGTGGGCGCGCTCGGCGCGCTCGCCCTCCTGTGGTGGGTCACTCGCCCCGCGCCCGGGCCACCTGAGCTCGAGTCCTCCGGTCAGACGACGCCGGCGATCTCCAGCGCGGTGTAGGCCGCCAGGAGCAGACAGACCGTTCCACCGACCCGCCGGATCGTCGACAGCCGCATCCGGGTGAGGAGCGTGCGGCCGAGAGCGGCCGCGAGCCCGGACACGGTGACCAGGGCCAGGAAGGCACCGACGAACACGGACGCCGCGTCGTCGTAGCGCACCACGAGTGACGCGGTGAGGAGCTGGGAGAGGTCGCCCCACTCGGCGAGGAACAGCACCGTGAAGCACAGTGTCACCACGCGCCAGCCGACGACGGCACGCGCCGTCTTCTTCCCGAACTCCGCCTCCGTCCGGGCCTCCTCGTCGTCGGCCCGGCCCGCTCCCCGGAGCAGGATGATGCCGCCGAGGAGGAACAGGAGGCAGGCGAACACCTCGACCGGCGTCCGGGGCAGGCGAGCCAGCAACCCGCCCGCCAGCACGGCGATCGCCGTCTGCACGAGGAACGCCAGGGACACCCCGATCCAGACGAGGAGCGGGCGGAAGCGCGTCGCCATCACGAGGGTCGCGATGAAGGTCTTGTCGGGGAGCTCGACGACGAAGATCGTGGCGAAGACCACCGCCGCTGTCGCGATGTCCAGTCCCACGGCGCCCACCCTAGGTGCCGCGCAGCTTGCCGCCGGATGCCGTTCCGCCCGCCGTGGAATGCCGGGCGCCGGCGCGGTGCCAGCGCCTAGCCTGTCGCCTGTGTTCGGACTGACCCCCAACGAGATCATCCCGCTCGCGGTGCCTGTGCTGCTCGCCGCTGTCCTCGTGGCCGTGCTTGCCGTGCTGCTCCGCCGTACCTCCGACGTCCGTCGTCGCCTCTCGACCCTCGAGCAGCACCGTCCCGCGGGCGACGCCGATCTCGCCGCCCTGCGGGCGGACCTCGCCCAGGCGCTCCGCCACGTGGCGGTGGTGCGCTACGACGCGTTCGGCGACATGCGCGGCCGGCTGAGCTTCAGCGCGGCGGTCGTCGACGACCGCGGCGACGGCCTCGTCCTCAGCTCGATCCACGCCCGGGGCGAGTCACGGACCTACGCCAAGGGGGTCGTCGGCGGCACCTCCGACGCCACCCTGAGCCCCGAGGAGCAGCAGGCTCTCGCTGCCGCCCGCACCGGCAAGCAGACCCCGTGACCCGCTTCGGCTACCTCGGCCCCGAGGGCACGTTCACGTCGATGGCCCTCGACGCGTGGGGGCCTGCGACGAATGCCGAGCGCGCGGCATTCGGCTCGGTCGACGCGGCCCTCGCCGCCCTGCGGGCGGGCGACATCCACAGCGCGATGGTGCCGATCGAGAACTCCGTTGAGGGCGGTGTCTCGGCGACCCTCGACGCCCTCGCCAGCGGGGAGCCGCTCGTCGTCGTCGGCGAGGTGCTCGTGCCCGTCACGTTCGTGCTGGCGGCGCCGGCCGGCATCGGCCTGCGCGACGTCCGAGCCGTCGGCACGCACTCTCACGCCTGGGCCCAGGTCCGTGGCTGGATGGCCGACACGCTGCCGGACGCCGTCTACGTCCCCACGCTGTCGACTGCCGCCGCCGCCGAGGGCCTGGAACATGGGCCCCAGCCCTACGACGCGGCGGTGTGCGCCCCGGCGGCCGCCCGGCTCCATGGCCTGGTGGTGCTCGCCGAGGACATCGGCGACCTGCAGGCCGCCGTCACCCGCTTCGTCCTCGTCGCCAGACCGGGCCGGCTCCCGGACCCCACGGGCGCGGACAAGACGACAGTCGTGCTGTTCCAGCGAGAGGACCACGCCGGCGGGCTCCTCGCGCTGCTCGAGCAGTTCGCCGCGCGCGGCATCAACCTGACCCGCCTGGAGTCGCGGCCGACCAAGGACTCGATGGGGTCCTACTGCTTCTCCATCGACCTCGAGGGGCACGTCCTCGACGAGCGCATCGGTGAGGCACTCATGGGGTTGAAGCGGATCTGCGCCGAGGTCCGGTTCCTCGGGTCCTACCCGCGTGCGGACCGGCAACGGGCGAGCATCGCGCCGCTCACGAGGGACGAGGACTTCGCCGTGGCCCGCGACTGGCTCTCGGGCATCCGGGCGGGGCGCGGCTGACTCAGGAGACCGGGAGGGCGCCGCCCAGCTGCCCGAGAGGGCACCCCCCGACACGACGACGGTCCTGGGGCCGGTCACGAGGCCGCCGGCCATGGTGCGGCGTTCTCCTCGACCCAGGCGTCGACCTCGCCCCAGCGCGCGTCGAGCCACGCCGCGAAGGCCCCCTGCTCCATCGGAACGGTGTCGGCGGCATACGTCCACGTCTTGACCCGGAAGGGCCGGTCGTGGAACGGCAGGGCGTCGAACACCTGTCGAGCGGTGGAGAGCCGGCCGAAGCCGGCATGGGCCAGGACCATGACGTCGGCTTCGGGGCGGGCGGTGCGCGCTGCCCACGCCCCTCGGGAGATCGGCGGCAGCACGTTGCGCAGCTCCTCGGCCCGCCGGGCGCGGGCGTGCTCCCCCCGCTCCCGGAGCCGTCGGATGACGCCCGCTCTCCGGCTCGGCGTCCAGTTCCGGCCCTCCGGGAAGATGAGGAAGACGTCGCTCGCCTGCATGGAGGCGGCCATCCGGCTGATCCCACCGACGCGGTCCTGGCCCGCCCCGGTCGAGGACGGGACGAAGAAGGACTGGAGCCGGGTGAGGATGGTGTCGATGCCCGGGTCCCAGCGCAGCGCCTCGGCGAGGACGATCCTCGGCAGCCGTCCCGCAGTGCGCGAGAGCAGCCAGGCGACGGCGAGGGAGTCGGCGGGACCGGCATGTCGGGCGAGCGCGAGCAGCGGCTCGGCGTCGGTCCCGAAGTGCATGCGGTCGGCCAGGCGCACCTCGAGGCCCACCCAGCGCCGGGCGTAGTACATGAGGGAGTCCAGGGCGGAGGAGAACAGCCGCTCGTGGTCCTCCCGCCACGTCGGAGACGAGTGGTCCGGGCTTCGGGCCCACAGCGCCCAGCACCCCACGAGCATCCGGATGTCGACCCACATGAGCACGACGGCGAGGCACGTCGCCCGGAACAGGCGGGCCCGTCGGTCGACGACCACGAGGAGCGCCCCGAGCACGATGACCGGCACGGAGACCGCCGTGACGGCAACCCCGACGAGTGGCCAGATGACGTGCAGCACCCGACGCACGGGGAGCGGTGGTGGGGGGATGCTGCGGGCGCCCATGGTGCTCAGGCTAGGGCCGCGAGGTAGGCGGCTGTCGCCGCCCGAGCCGCGTCCATGCGCTCGCGCATCCGGGAGGCGCGGGCGTGGCCGATCGAGATGTTGGGGCTGGAGGTCGAACCGCTGGGAAGCACGTGCAGCTCGACGTCGTCCGGCACCGACTCCATCTCGTGCACGAACCGGTGCCGCCGCGCGATCTCGAACGCCACGGTGGCCACCTCCCACGGGCGCGTGGGGGGTGAGAGCGGCTGCTCCACGCGACCCACCTGGAGCACGAAGATCCGCGTCGCGCCGAGGGCCAGGGCGCGGCCGACGGGGATCGAGTGCACGAGGCCCCCGTCGAGGTAGTGACGTCCGTCGATGCGCACCGCCGGGAAGAGGCCGGGCACCGAGCACGACGCGACGACCGGGTCGGCCAGGTCCCCTGTCGTGAACCACCGTCCGCTGGCGTCCTCGATGCACGCCGCGACGCACTGGAAGGACACCTCGAGGTCCTCGAAGCGCGCGACCGGCAGGTAGCGCCCGAGCACGTGCCGCAGCGGTGCACTCGAGAGCAGGTGCGTGCGGTACCGCGCGACACGAGCCGCCTGGCGCATGGGGTTGTCGAGGAAGACGCCCTCCAGCAGGACGGCCTCCCACACCGCGGCCAGCCGCTCGGCGCCCTCCACCCCCGGGTCGGCGGCGATGAACGCACCGTTGAGGGCGCCGATGCTCGTGCCCAGCACGAGGTCGGGACGCAGGCCGGCCTCCGCGAGCGCCCGCACCATGCCCACCTCGCTCGATCCGAGGACGCCGCCGCCGCCGAGGACGTACGCGGTGAGCTGCTCACGCGGCATACCGTCAATGTATGCCGTATCCACCGGCCCGCCGCCGGTCACCGCAAGGCCCCCCGGTGCCTCACGGGTAGCCTCGGCGCCATGGGCGGCGCGGCGATCTTCGACCTCGACCGCACGCTGCTCCAGGGGGGCACGGGCCCACTGCTCTCCCGGGCGATGTACGACCTCGGTGTCGTCACCCGGAGGCTGCCGGGTGAGCGGCTGCTCTACGGACTCTTCGACCGTGTCGGGGAGACGCTGCCCTCGATCCTCCTCGCGCGCCAGGCGACGCTCGTCGCCAAGGGCCGGGAGATGGCGAGCTTCGACGCCGCGGCGGTGGCTGCGGCCGAGACGATCGCGGCGGTCATCCACCCCTTCGCGATCTCACTCATCGAGCAGCACAAGGCCGCTGGGAGACCGGTCGTCCTGGCGACCACCACCCCGTACCACCTCATCGCCCCGCTGGCGGAGCGGCTGGGCTTCGACCACGTCGTCGCGACGCGCTATCGCATCACGGACGGCCGGTTCGACGGCGCCCTCTCCGGACGGTTCGTCTGGTCACGTGGCAAGCTCGCCGCCGTTCGGGAGTGGGCCGAGTCCGAGGGCGTCGACCTCAGCGAGAGCTTCGCCTACTCGGACTCCATCTACGACCTGCCGCTGCTGTCCGCGGTGGGCCGCCCGGCGGCCGTCAACCCGGACCCACGGCTGAGCCTCTATGCGGTCACCCGCGGCTGGCCGATCGTCCACTTCGACGTCTCACCCGGAGTCTTCAAGGTGCCGGTCGTCGGCGTCGAGCTGCAACGGCTGCTCTTCCTCGCGAGCCCACCGCTGCTCACGCCGTATGCCCGGTTCGACATCGCCGGCACCGAGCACATCCCCCGCACCGGTCCGGCCATCCTCGTCGGCAACCACCGGTCCTACTTCGACCTCCAGACGATCATCCAGCTGCTGCGGCGCACCGGGCGCACCACTCGCGCCCTCGGGAAGAAGGAGATCTTCGACGTGCCGGGCATCGGCGCACTCGCGACAGCCCTCGGTGGGATTCCCGTGGACCGCAACGGCGGCGGGACGGAGTCGTTCGAGAACGCCGCGGTCGCGCTCGAGGGCGGCGAGCTCGTCTGCCTCCTGCCGCAGGGCACGATCCCCCGAGGCGCGAGGTTCTACGACCCGGTCCTCAAGGGCCGCACCGGTGCCGCACGACTCGCGGTGATGACCCGCGCACCGGTCATCCCGTTCGGTATCTGGGGCAGCGAGCACGTCTGGCCGCGATCGTCGCCGATTCCCCGCGTGCTCAACGTGCTCGACCCCCCGACGGTGCGAGTGCGGGTGGGGCAGCCGGTCGACCTGAAGTACCGCTCCGCGGTCGCGGACACCCGCCGGATCATGGAGGCGATCGTCGACTGCCTTCCCCCGGAGGCCCGGGAACACCGTGAGCCGACGGAGGAGGAGATCCGGCGCGCCACTCCGTGAGGGAGGTTCGACGGACGAGCCGGGGTGCGCGGGGAGCGCATCGTGTCAGGCTGTGCTCATGACCGCGCCCACGACCGTCGTCCTCTTCGGCGCCACCGGTGACCTGGCCAAGCGCAAGCTCATCCCCGGGCTGCTGCACCTCTTCCAGTCCGGCCTCGTCGACGATGTGCGGGTCGTCGGCACCTCGCTCGACGACCTCAACCCCGACGCCTTCCGTGACCTGGCCCTCGTCGCCATCCGCGAGCACAGCACCCGTGAGATGAGCGACCCCGACTGGCACGAGTTCGCGAAGAGGCTCGACTTCGTGCCGCTCTCCGCGGGTCCGATCTCCCTCAGGGAGGCCGTGCACCGTGCCGAGGAGCAGCTCCCCGGCACCGTGGACCAGCGGCTCCACTACCTCTCGGTGCCTCCCAAGGCCGCCCTGGCAGCGGTGCGGATGATCGGCGAGGCCGATCTCGTGGCCCGCAGCCGTGTCGTCATGGAGAAGCCCTTCGGCACCGACTACGCCTCGGCTGTGGCCCTGAACGCCCAGCTGCACGACGTGTTCGAAGAGGACCAGATCTTCCGGATCGACCACTTCCTCGGGAAGGAGCCCGCCCAGAACATCCTGGCGTTCCGGTTCGCCAACGGGCTCTTCGAGCCGATCTGGCACCGCAACAGCATCTCCCACATCGAGATCGACGTGCCGGAGACCCTGGGGCTGACCCAACGCGCGGACTTCTACGAGAACACCGGCGCCTACCGCGACATGGTGGTGACCCACCTCTTCCAGATCATGGCGTTCACGGCGATGGAGCCGCCGACCTCGTTGGAACCAGGGGCGATCAGCCGGGAGAAGAACAAGGTCTTCCGGTCCATGCAGCCGATCAGGACGAGCGACGTGGTGCGCGGTCAGTACACGGGCTACCACGACGAGCCGGGAGTGGCCGGCGACTCCGAGACCGAGACGTTCGTGGCACTGAAGTGTTTCGTCGACAACTGGCGGTGGGCTGGCGTCCCCTTCTACCTGCGGACGGGCAAGCGGATGGCGGAGGGGGCGCGCATCATCTCGATCGCCTTCCGCGAGCCTCCCCAGTCGATGTTCCCCGCGGGCTCCGGCGTCGGCGACAACGGCCCCGACCACCTCACCTTCGACCTCGCCGACAAGTCGAAGATGTCGCTCTCGTTCTACGGCAAGCGACCGGGCCCGGGGTTCCGGCTGGACAAGCTGTCGATGCAGTTCTCCATGCACGAGACGTCGTGGGCGGGAGCCGTCCTCGAGGCGTACGAGCGGCTCATCTACGACGCCGCCCGCGGCGACCGGACGCTCTTCACCTCGGCCACCGGCATCGAGCGGCTCTGGGAGATCTCCCAGCCGCTGCTCGACGACCCGCCTCCGGTGCGCCCCTACGGCCAGGGCACGTGGGGACCGAACCAGATCCACCAGCTCATCGCGCCCTACACGTGGCGGCTGCCCTTCGAGCGGCAGTGGCGCGAGCGGAAGTCCTAGCCGCCGTTCAGGCCGGTGTCGGTCGCCCCGCCTCGACGCGCACGATGAGGGCCCGTGGTTGGACGTCGATCTCGATGTGCGTGGCCTCGCCGATGATGTCGCCGTCCAGCTCGACCATCTGCTCGTGGTCCACCCGCACGCCGACCGACTGGCACCGGTAGCGGTCCAGCGTGCGGGTGGAGCGCTGGCTCTTGGTGATGACGCGTGCGGCGACCGACACCCACGCCGTGAGTCCCTTCGGGGCGATGATGACGACGTCGAGGGTGCCGTCATCGGGCTCGGCGTCCGGCATGAGGTTGATCCCGCCGGTGAGCTTGCCGCAGTTGCCGACGAGCACGGTGCGCGCTCGAACCGTCGAGGGCGGGCCGCCGTCGAGGGTGAGCCGCGCCTTGAACCGCTCCACGAGGAGGTTCTTGAGGCCGGCCGGCACGTAGGCCGTCCACCCGATGCGCGACTTGAGCTCCTCGGAGGTCTCCTCCATGATGGCGGCGTCGAGCCCGAGGCCCGCCATGACGAGGAAGATGTGGCGTCGTCGCCCTTCGCTCGAGCCCTCGCCGACGTGCTCCCCGAGGTGGGCCTCACCGGGGTCGAGGGTCAGCCAGCCCACGTCGATGTGCCGGTTTCGGCCGGCCATGGCGACGACCACCGCCTTCTCGAGGTCGTCCGTGGGCACCT
>CALCXF010000029.1 GCA_937907685.1 uncultured Nostocoides sp. | reverse complement strand
GCCCGGCGAGGCGTCGCACATCCCGGGGGTGCCGAACGCGCGGCTGGGGCGCCCCTGGTAGCCGAGGGCCATTTCCATCCGGAACACCGGGTGTCGAACGCGCGCATGGCCGCGCCTCCGGCACCCGTCGCCCGCTGAGGGGTGGCGTGTCGCCTGCTGCCAGGTCCTGTGTGGTGCCGAACGCGCGCCTGGCCGCGCCTCCGGCACCCGTGCCACGTCCCATCCGGACCACCGGGGGCCGAACGCGCAGCTGGGCGCGCCCCTGGCACCGGTGCCGTGGCCAGGCGGGTGACCGCCCGGACGGGAGGTCGCATCCCGAGGAGAGGGGCGGCATACGCACCTCGCGTAGGCTTGACCCTCGTGGCTGTCGACTTCTCCTCGGAGATCAAGGACCTCCGCACGACGATGTCGTCCGTGCGTGAGGTGACCGACCTGTCCAAGCTCGAGGCGACGATCGCCGACTACGAGAAGCAGGCGTCCGACCCCCACCTCTGGGACGACCAGGAGAGGGCGCAGAGCGTCACGTCGGGCCTCTCCCGGGCCAAGGCAGAGCACGACCGGGTCACCGGGATGGACACCCGGATCGACGACCTCGAGGCCCTCGTGGAGATGGGTCAAGAGGAGAACGACGCCGAGACCCTCGCCGAGGCGGAGGTCGAGCTCGCGACCGTCAAGAAGGCCGTCGGCGAGCTCGAGGTCAGGACCCTCCTCGGCGGCGAGTACGACGAGCGGGCCGCGGTCGTGACGATCCGGGCAGGCGCCGGCGGCGTCGACGCCGCCGACTTCGCCGAGATGCTCATGCGCATGTACCTGCGCTGGGCGGAGCGCCACCACTACCCCGTCAAGGTGCTCGACACCTCCTACGCCGAGGAGGCGGGCCTGAAGAGCGCCACCTTCGAGGTGGACATCCCGTACGCCTACGGCAACCTCAGCGTCGAGGGAGGAACCCACCGCCTCGTGCGGATCAGCCCGTTCGACAACCAGGGCCGCCGCCAGACGAGCTTCGCGGCGGTCGAGGTCGTGCCGCTCATCGAGCAGACCGACACGATCGACATCCCCGAGAACGACATCAAGGTGGACGTCTTCCGCTCCAGCGGGCCCGGCGGCCAGTCGGTCAACACGACCGACTCCGCGGTGCGGATGACGCACATCCCCACCGGCACCGTCGTGTCGATGCAGAACGAGAAGAGCCAGATCCAGAACCGCGCCGCCGCACTCCGCGTGCTCCAGTCGCGCCTCCTCCTGCTCAAGAAGGCCGAGGAGGCCGCCGAGCGCAAGGAGCTCGCCGGCGACGTCAAGGCCAGCTGGGGTGAGCAGATGCGCTCCTACGTCCTCCACCCGTACCAGATGGTGAAGGACCTGCGCACCGGCTACGAGGTCGGAAACACCTCAGCCGTCTTCGACGGCGACATCGACGGCTTCATCGAGGCCGGCATCCGGTGGCAGATCGGCCAGGACAAGGCTGCTGCGGGCTGAGGCATGACCGAGCCGGATGCCGGGAACACCGGCCCCAGCCCTCGCCCACCTCACCGGGACGCGATGGAGGAAGCCGCCACCTGGGCCACGTGGCAGGAAGACCTCGCCCGTGAAGTGACGACGCTCGCCGACGGCGAGGCGCTGACCATCACGTCAACCCGCGCCCAGTCACGGCCCGTGCTCGTTCGGAAGGGGTTCCTGCGCGGCTTCGTCCCGGCCAAGCACGAGGAGGTCGAGCCCTGGGTGCGACTGGCGCGCCTCGAGGACCACGTGCGGGGTACCTGCGTCGGGTCGGCGGGCTTGGGGGGACGCTTCCCGTTCTCGCCGGAGGAGGACGAGGCCCTCGTCGACATCGGATGGCGGCGGCCGGGCGCGGGTGACGGCACGGACTACCTCCGGTTCTGGCCCGACGACGTGGCCCAGGGACCGTACCTCCCCCTCGAGGAGGCGCAGCGGGTGGGCGCGATGGTCGGCCGGACCTTCCGCGAGGTCCTCGCCCCGTCCGATCCCGACGCCGCCGATACCGGACCCCGCCCACGTCACCCCGACTCCGACGCCGACGCCGCAGCAGGCGCCCCCGCCGTCGCCCTGCCGACGGTGACCCGCGGTCCAGCCCCGCCGCTGCCCCGTGCCTGAACGATCCGCTCGATGCACGAAAGTGACCCGCGGATCTCGGGGTAGTGGCCGGCATCCGCACGTTCCCGACCTATGCTCCACAGGGTGCATGACCGTCCCGGTCGTGCACCACGTCTGCCGTCCCGACCTCCGTGAGGCCTCCTCCGCGCATGATCCGCTTCGACAACGTCACCAAGGTCTACCCGAGGTCGACGCGTCCCGCGATCGAGGACGTGACGGTCGACATCGACCGCGGGGAGTTCGTCTTCGTCGTGGGCCCATCGGGGTCGGGGAAGTCCACGATGCTCCGCCTCGCCCTGCGGGAGGAGGCGGCGACCGAGGGCACCGTGCTCGTCGCCGGGCACGACCTCGGCACCATGCCGATGCGGCAGGTCCCCCGGCTGCGCCGGGAGATGGGCGCGGTCTTCCAGGACTTCCGGCTCCTGCCCAACAAGACGGTCCACGAGAACGTCGCCTACGCGCTCCAGGTCATCGGGAAGCCGGGACACGTCATCCGTCAGCTCGTTCCGGAGACGCTCGAGATGGTGGGCCTCGGCGGCAAGGAGAAGCGCTTCCCGCACCAGCTCTCCGGTGGTGAGCAGCAGCGGGTGGCCATCGCCAGGGCAGTGGTCAACCGCCCGCAGATCCTGCTGTGCGACGAGCCCACCGGCAACCTCGACCAGGGCATCAGCCTCGACATCGTGCGGCTGCTGGATCGCATCAACCGGACGGGTACGACGATCGTCATGGCGACGCACGACCACGACATCGTCAACGACCTGCGGCGTCGCGTCCTCCAGCTCGACGACGGTCACGTCGTCCGCGACGAGCAGGACGCCACCTACCACCCCGCCACGGAGGACTGACCGGTGCAGCCCCGCTTCCTGCTCTCCGAGGTCGGCTCCGGCCTCCGCCGCAACCTGTCGATGGCGATCTCCGTCGTGCTCGTGACGATGGTGTCGATGTTCCTCCTCGGTCTCGGGCTTCTCGCCCAGCGCCAGGCCGACACGATGAAGGGCTACTGGTACGACCGCATCCAGGTGTCGATCTACCTCTGCACGCAGAACTCCCTCCAGCCCAACTGCGAGGGTCGTGCGGTCACCGAGGCCCAGAAGGCCGCCATCCAGCGCCAGCTCGAGGCCCTTCCCGAGGTCGAGGAGGTCTTCTACGAGTCCGAGCAGCAGGCCTTCGAGCGCTTCCGGGAGCAGTTCCGCAACAGCCCCATCAGCGGCAACGTGCAGATCGGCGACATCCCGCAGAGCCTGCGCGTGCAGCTCGCGGACCCGACGAAGTTCGAGGTCGTCACCCAGCAGTTCGAGGGCGCGCCGGGGGTCGCGACCGTCCAGGACCAGGAGAAGGTCCTCAGCAGGTTCTTCACCATCATCAACTACGTGACGTTCTTCGCGGTGCTCCTCGCCGCGCTCATGGTGGCCTGTGCCGCGCTCCTCATGGCGACGACGATCCGCCAGGCGGCGTTCATCCGGCGGCGTGAGATCGGCATCATGCGCCTCGTGGGAGCGTCGAACTGGACGATCCGGATGCCGTTCCTCACCGAGATGGTCATCGTCTCGGCCGTCGGGGTCGGCCTGGCCGTCGCCCTGCTCGTCGCACTCATGCAGTACGTCTTCAACGAGGGGGCCAGCCGGATCGCCCTCAGCCAGGCGTTCGTCGGCACCTCGGACGTCTGGGTGCTCGCCCCGTGGATGTTCCTCGGCGTGCTCGGCATCGCGGTGCTCACGAGCCTCGTCACGCTGCGCCGCTACCTCCGCGTCTAGGCCCCTTGCCGTCGGGAACCGCCGGGCGCATCCTGAGACACTCCGGTCAGTTTTCGGCGCTGGGAGTTTCGCGATGAGTGTGAAACATGTTACCAATGGTGTTCATGGGACGACCTGACCGCGCGCCGGTGCGCGTCTCGCGCCGGGGGACCGCGCTCGGGGCGTCCCTGGTGTGCGCCGCCGTCCTCGCGTCGACCTCGGCCGAGGCCCTGACCACCGCGGCCGATCCCGGCAAGGAGAAGCAGAAGGTCGACGCGCAGGTCGAGCGGCTCAAGGAGCAGCTCGGCGAGACCAGCGCCGAGCTCGCGGCCGCGTACACGGCCCTCGAGAGCACCCGGAGCCAGATCCCCGCTGCCCGCAGCGCCCTCGAGCAGGCGCAGTCGGCCGCAGCCGCCGCCGACCGTGCCAACGCCGTCGCCGCGCAGGAGCTCGCGGCCGCGAGGGCGAGCGAGGAGAAGGCCCAGGCACAGCTCGACTCGACGGCGAAGGAGGTCGCGGCGAGCCGAACTCGGGTCGCCCAGTTCGCAGCGCAGATCTACCAGGAGCAGGGCTTCGGCCAGCTCGACATGGCGCTCTCGAGCACCGAGCCGCAGCAGTTCGCCGACCGCATCGCCCTCGTCGACACGGTCATGGACGTCCAGGGCGAGACGATGGAGCGGCTCGCGACGGAGCAGGCCAGCCTGACCGCGCTGGAGGACCACCTCTCGGCCCTGCGGGCGGACTCGGCCGAGAAGAAGAGGCAGGCTGAGGCTGCTCTCGCGCGCGCCGAGCAGGCACGGGACGCGGCGGCCGCCGCCAAGGCGCAGCTCGACGCGCTGGCCGCCCGCCAGGCCAGCCAGGCGAAGGCCGTCCAGGGCCAGCTGGCCTCGGAGAAGGCCGAGCTCAGTGCGATGCAGGCGGAGCAGAGCCGGCTCAAGAAGATCCTCGCCCAGCGTGCGGCCGAGGCGAAGCGACGGGCGGAGGCGGCCCGCAAGGCAGAGGCCGCTCGCCGTGCCGCAGCGCGCAAGCGCGCCCAGTCCAGCGGCGGTGGCAGCACCAGCGGTGGCGGTAGCGGTGGTGGGGGTGGCGACACCACGTCAGGCGGCGACGGTTACCTCAGCCGCCCGAGCAGTGGCCCGGTCAGCTCCGAGTTCGGCTTGCGCTTCCATCCGATCTACCAGTTCTGGCGGCTGCACTCGGGCCGGGACTACGCGGCCCCGTGCGGCAGCCCGGTGCGGGCTGCCGCGAGCGGCACCGTCATCATCGCCGGCGATGCCGGCGGCTACGGCAACCGGGTCGTCATCGACCACGGCATCGTGTCCGGCGACCACCTGGCGACGACGTACAACCACCTCCAGCGCATCGCCGAATGGGGGGGTCAGGTCAGCCGGGGCGAGGTCATCGGCTACGAGGGCAGCACCGGCACGTCGACCGGCTGCCACCTCCACTTCGAGACGCTGGAGGACGGCGACTTCGTCGACCCCCGCCGGTGGCTCTGACCGGCCCTCCGCCCGCCAACCCGCTCGGGCCGCCGCCGCAAAACGGTAGCCTCCTCCCGTGGCCAAGGAGAGCGGACGCAAGGTCGTCGCGAGCAACCGCAAGGCCCGTCACGACTACCTCATCGAGGACACGTACGAGGCGGGTCTCGTCCTCATGGGCACGGAGGTGAAGGCGCTGCGCATGGGCCGCGCCTCGCTGGTCGACGGTTGGGCGGGGTTCGACAACGACAACGACCTGTGGCTCGAGGGCGTGCACATCCCGGAGTACACCAACGGGACCTGGAACAACCACACGCCCCGGCGCCGTCGCAAGCTGCTGCTCCACCGGCGCGAGCTCGACAAGATCCTCCAGGCCACGCGCGAGACCGGCCACACCGTGGTGCCACTGGCGCTCTACTTCAAGGACGGCAGAGCCAAGGTCGAGCTCGCCGTCGCCAAGGGCAAGAAGTCCTACGACAAGCGTCACGCGCTGAGGGAGCGCCAGGACCGGCGTGAGGCCGACCGCGCCATGTCCGCCCGCCGCCGCGGCGAGGACTGAGTGCCGACCGTTCGTGGGACTCGCCGACCAGGCGCGCCGTCCGGTCTGTGCCGCACCCGGTATGCCGTGCTCGTGGTGCTGGTGCTCGGCACCGTGGCGCTCGCCGCACCCTGGCCCGCTGTCGCCGAGACCGCGGACCGTCCCGCCGTGGCGGCCTGGACGCTCGGTGCCGCCGCCGCAACCGCGGAATCCAGCGCATCCGCCGTCTCGCTGCCGGCCGAGGAGCAGGCAGACCGGCTCGCCATGGACTTCGAGGTCCAGGCCGACGGAGCTGTCGTCGTCACCGAGACCATCACCTGGCGCTTCCCGGAGGGGCAGGAGCGGCACGGCATCCTCAGGAACGTCAAGGTCCGCGCGGGTTACCAGGAGAGTGAGACGCAGTACCGGTACTACGAGCTGACCGGCGTGTCGGTGACGTCACCGTCCGGGGCGCCCACCGACATCGCGGTCTCCGACTTCGGCGCCTACCGGCAGATCCGGGTGGGCAGTCCGTCGGAGACGGTCACCGGCAGCCAGGACTACGTCGTCACCTACCGGCTCGCCCACATCGTCAACGACATCGGCGACGGCACCGCCGAGTTCTACTACAACGTCGTCGACCCCTCCAACGGCTTCCCTCAGCGGCAGGTGACCTCGAGCGTGACCGCGCCCGCCGCAGCAACCCGGGCGGCGTGCTTCTTCGGCGAGCTCGGCTCGACCGAGACCTGTGCGGCCACTGCGGGCAACCGGGCCACCTTCACGGTGCCGGACCTCGAGGCGGAGGAGGGCGCGAGCATCGTGACCTCGTACCCGCGCTCGGCCTTCGGCGACCTCACCCCTGACCTTCGTGAGGGCGACCCGGACAGCTCATCGGGCAGCGCCCTGCGGCCGGCAACGGCGCGGGCTCTCGGCTGGCTCGCCATCGGGATCGGTGTCTTCGTGCCGCTCCTGGCCGGCGCCCTCATGGGCCTGCTCGTGTGGAGCCGGGGGCGGGACGAGCAGTACGCCGGAATCACCCCCGGTCTGACGCCCGGCATCGGAGCAACTACGCCGGTCGTCGTCGGCGGACCGGAGCCCACGGTGGCGGTGCAGTTCACCCCGCCAGCCGGGGTCCAGCCGGGGATGGTCGGCACGATCCTCGACGAGGAGGTCAACCTCGTCGACGTCACCGCGACGCTCGTCGACCTCGCGGTGCGGGGCCACCTCACCATCGCTCGCGACGACCAGGGCGTCTTCCGGGCCGACGACTGGGTGCTGAGCCGAACCACCCCGCGGGCCGGTGGCCCGCCCCTGTCGGCCTACGAGCAGCTCCTGCTCGACTCGGTCTTCTCCGCCGGCGACCGAGTGGCGCTCTCCCAGCTCAAGAACCGGTTCAAGCCGACCCTGGACGCGGTGGAGCGCCTGATGTACGAAGAGGTCGTCGAGCGCGGCTGGTTCCGGCGCAGCCCTGAGCGGCAGCGGTCCGGCTGGGTCACGCTCGGCACCGTGGTGTCGGCCGCCTCGGTCTTCCTGCTCTTCTTCGTCGGCGGTCCGGTGGCCGGCGTGTTCGGCGACGCCGGGTTCCCCGTCGCGCCGACGTGGGTGCTCTTCGGAGGTGGCGTGGTCACGGGGCTCGTCATCCGAGCACTCGGCACGCGGATGGCTGCGCGCACGGCGACGGGCTCCGCCGTCCTCGTGCAGTCGCGGGGCTTCGAGCGCTACATCGCGACCGCCGAGGCCAACCAGATCCGATGGGAGGAGGCGCAGGAGGTCTTCAGCCGCTTCCTCCCGTATGCCATCGTGTTCGGCCTCGCCGACCGCTGGGCCCGAGTCTTCGAGGAGGTCGCCGCGGCGGCCACCGCCGCCGGCCACGCGGTGGGCATCCCCACCTGGTACGGCGGCGGCGGGTCGAGCGGTTTCTCCGACGTCGCGTCGAGCATGGACTCCTTCTCCACCGTCGCGGCCGGCACCTTCGTCTCGACACCGGGTTCATCGGGCTCCAGCGGCTTCAGCGGCGGCGGCGGCTCCTCAGGTGGCGGCGGCGGGGGCTCGTCGGGGGGCAGCTGGTAGCCGGCTCTGGCGCCGGGCCTGCGGACGTGACGAGGGGCCACGACCCGCCGTGCGGGTCGTGGCCCCTCGGGCTGGTGGGCTCAGTTCCGGAAGGCGTCCTTGGCCTTCTCGCCGGCCTGCTTCAGGTCCGCCTTCGACTGGTCCGTGCGGCCTTCGGCCTCCAGGCGCTCGTCGTCGGTGACCTTCCCGGCGCCCTCCTTGCCCTTGCCGACCATGTCGTCCTTCATGTTCTCGATCTTGTCGTCGAATCCCATGTCGCACTCCTTTCCTGGTGAAGCGGAGCACCAGGCCTTCTCTGACCGATGCGGTCCCTCGACCGTATGCCGGGGGGTGGGCCGGTGGGGGGTTTCGGTGCGTGCCACCTTGCCAACCCTCGACAATGCCTGGACATAGCGACGGGGGAGGTGCCTCAGGGTCACGATGGCCGGACGACGAGCACGAGGTCACCACCCTCGACCTGCACCGACCCCGTGATCGCCAGGCGTTCCACCGTGCCCGCGACGGCACTGGTGATGCTCGCCTCCATCTTCATCGCCTCGATGGTGGCGACGACCCCGCCCGCCTCGACCCCGTCCCCCTCGCCGACCGTGGGAGTGACCACACCAGCGAACGGCGCAGGCACGTGGCCGGCATCCGCCGGGTCGGCCTTCTCCGCGGCCTTGACGTCGGCGGTCACCGAGCGGTCCCGGACCTGGATCGGCCGGTACTGGCCGTTGAGCGTGCACATGACGGTGCGCATGCCCTGCCGGTCCGCCTCGCTGACGGTGCTCACGCCGAGGATGAGGCGCTTGCCGGCCTCGATCTCGGCCTCGTACTCGCCGCCCGGCTCCAGCCCGTGGAGGAACTCGATGGTCCCGAGCACGGAGAGGTCGCCATGTCGCTCACGACTGTCCTCGAACTCCTTGGTCGGCCCGGGGAAGAGCAGCTGGTTGAGGGTGCGCCGCGGAGTCGCCCTCAACGCGTCCTCCTGCTCCGCGGTGAGCTCGGTGACGCGCGGCTTGGCGTGCCGCCCCTGGAGGGCCTTGGTCCTGAACGGCTCCGGCCAGCCGCCGGGCGGGTCCCCGAGCTCACCCTCGAGGAATCCGAGAACGGAGTCGGGGATGTCGTACTTCGTGGGGTTCTCCTCGAAGTCCGCCGGGTCGGCGCCGGCACCCACGAGCGCCAGGGCGAGGTCGCCGACCACCTTCGAGGACGGCGTCACCTTGACGAGGTTGCCGAGGATGCGGTTGGCGGCGGCATACATGTCCTCGATGTCCTCGAAGCGGTCGCCGAGCCCGAGGGCCATGGCCTGCTGGCGAAGGTTCGACAGCTGCCCCCCGGGGATCTCGTGGAAGTAGACGCGGCCCGTGGGGGAGGCAAGCCCGGACTCGAAGGGCCGGTAGATCTGGCGCACCGCCTCCCAGTAGGGCTCGAGCGAGAAGACCTTGTCGATGTCGAGCCCGGTGGGGCGGTCGGTGCCGTCCGTGGCCGCCACGAGGGCTGACAGGCTCGGCTGGCTCGTGGTGCCGGCCATCGACGAGCAGGCCGCGTCGACGGCGTCCACCCCGGCGTCGATGGCGGCGAGCAGGGTGCCGATCTGCCCTCCGGCCGTGTCGTGGGTGTGGAGGTGAACCGGCAGCTCGAAGTTCTCTCGGAGGGCGGTGACGAGGCGGGTGGCCGCCGGTGCTCGCAGCAGGCCGGCCATGTCCTTGATGGCCAGCACGTGAGCGCCGGTGCCGACGATCTGCTCGGCGAGCCGCAGGTAGTAGTCGAGGGTGTAGAGCTGCTCCCCGGGGTCGAGCAGGTTGCCGGTGTAGCAGAGGGCGACCTCGGCGACTGCCGTGCCGGTGTCGAGCACGGCCTCGACCGCCGGGCGCATCTGCTCGACGTCGTTGAGGGAGTCGAAGACCCGGAAGATGTCAAGGCCGGTGCGTGCGGCCTCGTGGACGAAGGCGTCGGTGACCTTCGTCGGGTAGGGCGTGTAGCCGACCGTGTTGCGCCCCCGGAGCAGCATCTGGAGGGGGACGTTGGGCATCGCCTCGCGCAGCAGGGCGAGCCGTTCCCAGGGGTCCTCGGAGAGGAAGCGGAGCGCCACGTCGTACGTCGCACCGCCCCACGCCTCCATGGACAGGAGCTCGGGGGTGAGGCGGGCGACGTGGCCGGCGACGTGGAGGAGGTCGCGCGTGCGCATCCGGGTGGCCAGCAGGCTCTGGTGGGCGTCGCGGAACGTCGTGTCCGTGACGGGGACGTCGCTGCGCTCCCGGAGCTGTCGCGCGAAGCCGGCGGGGCCGACGCGCAGGAGCAGGTCGCGGCTCCCCGGCGGCAGCGGGGCGTCGCGGTCGATGGCGGGGAGCTTGGTCCTCGGCTTGATGTGGGTGGTGGCCGGGCCGTGCGGCCGGTTGACCGTGACGTCGGCGAGGTAGCTGAGCAGCTTGGTTCCGCGGTCACCGCCCATCCGCACCTCGAGGAGCTCGGGTCGCTCGTCGATGAAGCTCGTCGTGGCGGCGCCGCGCTGGAACACCGGGTCGGCGAGCACGGCCTCGAGGAAGGGGATGTTCGTCGACACGCCGCGGATCCTGAACTCAGCCAGCGCCCTCCGTGCCCGGCGCACGGCCATGGGAAAGGTGCGGCCCCGGCAGGTGAGCTTGACGAGCATCGAGTCGAAGTGCGGGCTGACCTGAGCACCCACGAACACCGTGCCGCCGTCGAGTCGCACGCCACCGCCGCCGGCCGAGCGGTAGACGGTGATCTGACCGGCATCCGGGCGGAAGCCGTTGGAAGGGTCCTCGGTGGTGATCCGGCACTGCAGCGCCGCGCCGCGCAGGTAGATGTCCTCCTGAGCCATGCCGAGCTCGGCGAAGGTCTCGCCGCTCGCGATGCGCATCTGGGTGACGACGAGGTCGACGTCCGTGACCTCCTCGGTGACCGTGTGCTCGACCTGGATCCGCGGGTTCATCTCGATGAACACGTAGGTGCCGCGCTCGTCGAGCAGGAACTCGACGGTGCCCGCGTAGGCGTAGCCGATCTG
>CALCXF010000028.1 GCA_937907685.1 uncultured Nostocoides sp. | reverse complement strand
GCACCAGGGCCGCTGGTGGGAGCTCATCGAGAAGTACGGCGTGACGATCCTCTACACCGCCCCGACGGCCATCCGGACGTTCATGAAGTGGGGAGACGACATCCCTGCGAAGTTCGACCTCTCCTCGGTGCGGCTGCTCGGCAGCGTCGGTGAGCCGATCAACCCGGAGGCCTGGCTCTGGTACCGCAAGAACATCGGCGGCGGAACCGTTCCGATCGTCGACACCTGGTGGCAGACCGAGACCGGCGCGATCATGATCAGCCCGCTCCCCGGCGTGACGACGCTCGAGCCCGGCTCGGCCCAGCGGCCGATCCCAGGCATCGCGGCCGAGATCCTCGATGACGAAGGCAAGCCCTTCACCGAGCCCGAGAAGGTCGGATACCTCGTGCTCACCCGGCCCTGGCCCGCGATGCTCCGCGGCATCTGGGGTGACCCGGAGCGCTACAAGGAGACCTACTGGAGCCGGTTCGGCCCGAAGTACTACTTCGCCGGTGACGGCGCCAAGTACGACGACAAGGGGAACATCTGGCTCCTCGGCCGGGTCGACGATGTCATGAACGTCTCGGGCCACCGGCTCTCGACGGCGGAGATCGAGTCGGCCCTCGTGTCGCACCACAAGGTCGCCGAGGCTGCCGTCGTGGGGGCCACCGACGACACGACCGGTCAGGCCGTCTGCGCCTTCGTCATCCTCCGCCAGGATGCCGTCGAGGAGGCCGACGAGCAGGACGAGGGCGGCGAGCTCGTCCAGGAGCTGCGCAACCACGTGGCGCGCGAGATCGGCCCCATCGCCAAGCCCCGCCAGATCATGATCGTCCCCGAGCTGCCCAAGACGCGCTCAGGCAAGATCATGCGCCGCCTGCTCAAGGACGTCGCGGAGAACCGTGAGGTCGGCGACGTCACGACGCTGGCCGACTCCTCGGTCATGAGCATGATCAAGGAGGGGATGACCGCCGGCTCGTCGTCGGAGTGAGCCGGCCCACGAGTCCACGGGCACTGCGGTTTGCTCGGCGTGTGTTGAAGGGGTGCGAAATACGCACGCTCCGCCCTCGGCCAGACCTTGGACCGCATCGGCATGGTGGTCGTCGAGGGGGCCGCCCTGCACTTCGAGCGGACGCTGGACCTCGACGGCACCGTGCACGCGGACGAGGCGTCCGAGCAGGACGTCCGGGACATGTTCGCGGCGCTCGTCGCGGTTCCCAGCCCAGCCGTGGTGGCCGGAGAGCGCCGATAGACTCCGTACCGGAGAGCCGGGAAGTCTGGTCGGCACAGGGTCCCGCAGGCGCGCGGACCCGGTCCGTCGACGTCGACCAGAGGAGACCCGATGAGCCCCGCCGCTCCACCACCGACGCGGCCCGCCCTGCTGCGCCGCTCGACGTGGACCGAGACCCAGTTCGTCACGGCTGCCCTGCGCACCGAGACGACCGGCGGCGCCATCCTCCTCCTCGCGGCAGTCGCAGCGATGATCTTCGCCAACAGCCCGTGGCGCGACGCGTACGCGGCTCTGAGGGACACCTACGTCGGTCCGGACTGGGGTGACCTGCGGCTCACCGTCGGGCACTGGGCGGCCGACGGACTGCTCGCCATCTTCTTCTTCGTCGCCGGTCTCGAGCTCAAGCGCGAGTTCCTCGTCGGCGACCTCCGCTCCAGAGCCAAGGCCGCGGTCCCCGTCTTCGCCGCCGTCAGTGGGGTCGTCTTTCCTGCTCTCGTCTTCGTCGCGACTGTCCTCGTGCTCGGGGCCGACGGAGACGCCACCCGTGGGTGGGCGATCCCCACCGCCACCGACATCGCCTTCGCGCTCGCCGTCCTCGCGGTCATCGGCTCGTCGCTCCCGTCCGCCCTGCGGTCCTTCCTCCTCACCCTGGCGGTCGTCGACGACCTCATCGCGATCACCATCATCGCGGTCTTCTTCACGTCGGACCTCCAGCTCGTGCCGTTGCTGGCCGCCATGGTGCCGTTGGGGATCTTCACGGCGCTCGTCCAGCGCCGCATCACCTACTGGTGGCTACTCCTCCCGCTGGCGTTCACGACCTGGGCCCTCGTCCACGGCTCCGGCGTGCACGCGACCGTCGCCGGTGTGCTCCTCGGCCTCGTGGTGCCGGTGAAGCCGCGCGCCTCGGTGCCCTCGGTCAGCACTCACGACCGCAGGACCGACGTCGCCCACCGCTTCGAGCACCGCGTCCGGCCCATCTCGGCCGGCGTGGCAGTGCCGGTGTTCGCGTTCTTCGCCTCCGGCGTGACCGTGCTCGGTGGCGGTCTCTCGGCGACGCTCGGCGACCCTGTCGCGATCGGCGTGGTCCTCGGGCTCGTCGTCGGCAAGGTCGTCGGCGTCTTCGGCGCCACCTGGGTGCTCGCCCGGTTCACCCGGGCCCAGCTCGACAGCGGTCTGACGTGGACCGACGTGCTGGGGCTCGCACTGCTCACCGGCGTGGGGTTCACCGTGTCCCTGCTCGTCGGTGAGCTCGCGTTCGGCAGCGGTTCCGAGCGCGACGACCACGTCAAGCTGGCGGTCCTCCTCGGCTCGCTCTTGGCCGCGTCCCTCTCGGCCGTCGTGCTGCGCATGCGCAACCGGGCTTACCAGCGCCTCGCGGAGCTCGAGTCCCTCGACGAGGACGCCGATGGTGTCCCGGACGTCTTCGAGCGCGAGACCACGGGAGACTGACGGACTCGGCGTCTGGGTAAGGTCGTCAGTCGAGGGCCCGCCGTGGGCCGAGAGCGCGCGAGTGAGGCGGAGACGCATGACAACCGGGACAACGGGCACCGAGCGGACCATCGGCCAGCTGGTGGCCGACGCCACCCACGACCTGGAGGGCATCGTCCGCGGTGAGATCGCGCTCGCCAAGGCCGAGGTCACCTCTGGTGCGAAGGTCGCCGGCAAGGGCGCCGGCCTGCTGGCCGGAGGGGCCTTCCTCGCGCTCATCGGTGTGGTGTTCCTCCTGCACAGCGCGGCGTGGGGCATCGCCGAGTGGCTCCCCGTCTGGGCCGGCTATCTCATCGTGGCGGGCGTGGTGCTCATCCTCGCCGTGGTCCTCGGCCTCCTGGGCAAGAGCGCCCTGGACAAGGCCCGACCCGCGCCGGAACGTGCGATCGACCAGGCTCAGCAGACCATCGCTGCCATCAAGAACCCGCAGGGTGGGGCTGCTGTCGACAGCGCGCCGCCCGCCGCGGCCTCCACGACGGCATCCGGAGGGACTGCTTCAGCAGGAACCGCGGGCGCCGCGACGGGGGCGCGTTCCACGGCATCCTGACGTCACTCGAGCCGCCGGCCGCGGCATCCGCACGTCCCTCGAGCAGCAGCAACATCCACGCACGACGGGCGGACACAACCCGATTCGGCACGTCGGCCCGCTCACCCCGCGGCGCACGTCCCGGTCGACACCGCTGACGACGACGCCAGTCGGACGGCTGGGCTGATCTCCCGCAGGGTCAGCGCGTATCCGGTGTCCGGGTCGTCCAGGGAGGTCGCGAACACCATTCCCACCACGGCGCCGTCCGGGTCGAGCACGGGGCCTCCCGAGGCTCCCCGACGCACCTGCGCCCGCAGCGAGTAGACCTCTCGCACGACCCCGGGACTCCCGTAGATGTCGGCACCACGGGCGGTGAGGGTGCTGCGCACCCGGGCACCGCCGACCCACAGCCCCTCGTCGCCGGGGCAGCCCGCGACCACCG
>CALCXF010000027.1 GCA_937907685.1 uncultured Nostocoides sp. | reverse complement strand
CGGTGGGCCATCTCCCGCAGGCAGATCCGGCACAGGCCGAACTTGCGGTAGACCGAGTGCGGGCGACCGCAGCGCTGGCAGCGCGTGTAGCCGCGAACCGCGAACTTGGGCTTCTTGTTCGCCTTGTTGACGAGGGCTGTCTTGGCCATGCTCAGTTCTCCTTGAACGGGAAGCCGAGCGCCTTGAGCAGCGCGCGACCCTCGTCGTCGTTCGTCGCGGTCGTGACGACCGTGATGTCCATGCCGCGGACGCGGTCGATCCGGTCCTGGTCGATCTCGTGGAACATCGACTGCTCGGTGAGACCGAAGGTGAAGTTGCCCCGGCCGTCGAACTGCCTGGGCGACAGGCCGCGGAAGTCACGGATGCGTGGAAGGGCGGTGCTGACGAGGCGGTCGAGGAACTCCCACATCCGGTCGCCGCGCAGGGTCGCGTGGGCGCCGATGGGCATCCCCTCGCGCAGCTTGAACTGGGCGATCGACTTCCGGGCCTTGGTGACGACCGGCTTCTGACCGGTGATCGCGGTGAGGTCGCGGACGGCACCCTCGATGAGCTTGCTGTCCTTGGCGGCGTCACCGACGCCCATGTTGACGACGACCTTGACGACACCGGGGACCTGCATGACGTTCGCGTAGCCGAACTGCTCCTGCAGGGAGCCCTTGATCTCGTCCTGGTAGCGCGACTTCAGCCGCGGCTTCGTTGCAGTGTCTGCCATCTCTCTCACAGGTCCTTGCCCGAGCGCGCGCCGACGCGGACGCGGCTCGCCTTCTGGCGTCCGTCACGCTCGACGGTCTCGACGCGGGTCTTGATCCGGGTCGGCTTCTTGTCGGACGGGTCCACGACGGCCACGTTGCTCACGTGGATCGGCGACTCCTGGACGACGAGCCCACCGGTGCGGCTGCCCCGGGCGGACTGGCCGGCCTTGGTGTGCCGGGTCACCCGGTTGACACCCTCGACGGTCACCCGACCGGTCTCGCGGTTGACCGCGATGACCTTGCCGGTGGCGCCCCTGTCCTTGCCGGTGAGCACCTGGACGGTGTCGCCCTTCTTGATCTTCATGGTCGCCATGGTCAGAGCACCTCCGGGGCGAGGCTGATGATCTTCATGAAGCGCTTCTCGCGCAGCTCGCGGCCCACGGGGCCGAAGATGCGGGTGCCCCGGGGGTCACCGTCCGCCTTGAGGATCACGGCCGCGTTCTCGTCGAACTTGATGTAGGAACCGTCGACCCGACGGCGCTCCTTCTTCGTGCGGACGATGACCGCCTTGACGACGTCGCCCTTCTTGACGTTGCCGCCGGGGATGGCGTCCTTGACGGTGGCGACGATGGTGTCGCCGATTCCCGCATACCGGCGACCGGAGCCACCGAGAACACGGATGCACAAGATCTCCTTGGCACCGGTGTTGTCGGCGACGCGCAGTCGCGACTCCTGCTGGATCACTGTTCTGTCTCCTATACGTCGTGCTGGTTCTCCACGGCACCCGTGGGCGGGCGGCGGAGCCTGGCCGAACTGGGGCCTACTTGGCCTTCTCGAGGATCTCCACGATGCGCCAGCGCTTGGTCGCGCTGAGCGGGCGGGTCTCCATGATGAGCACGCGGTCGCCGACTCCGGCGGTGTTCGCCTCGTCATGCGCCTTGACCTTGCTCGTCCGCCGGATGACCTTGCTGTAGAGCGCGTGCTTGACGCGGTCCTCCACCTCCACGACGACCGTCTTGTCCATCTTGTCGCTGACGACGTAGCCCTGGCGGGCCTTGCGGTTCTTGCGGTCCGCGGCCTGCGTCACGCTCACGTTCTCATCCTTCGTGGTCTCGCTCACTTGGCGTCACCCTTTCCGCCGATGCCCAGCTCGCGCTCGCGCATCGTCGTGTAGATCCGGGCGATGTCCTTGCGGACGGCGCGGAGCCGACCGTGGTTGTCCAGCTGGCCGGTGGCCGACTGGAACCGGAGGTTGAACAGCTCCTCCTTCGCCTTGCGGAGCTCGTCGACGAGACGCTCGTCGTCGAGGCCGCGCAGCTCCTTGGAGGTCAGGTCCTTGGATCCGATGGCCATCAGAAGTCACCACCCTCACGCCGGACGAAGCGGCACTTCATCGGCAGCTTGTGCATCGCCAGGCGCAGGGCCTCGCGTGCGGTCTCCTCCGGGACACCGGAGATCTCGAACATGATCCGGCCCGGCTTGACGTTGGCGATCCACCACTCCGGGGACCCCTTGCCGGAGCCCATGCGGGTCTCGGCCGGCTTCTTGGTCAGCGGACGGTCCGGGTAGATGTTGATCCAGACCTTTCCGCCACGCTTCATGTACCGGGTCATCGCGATACGCGCGGACTCGATCTGACGGTTGGTGACGTATGCCGGCTCCAGGGCCTGGATGCCGTAGTCACCGAACGCGATGGTCGTCCCACCCTTGGCAGCGCCGGAGCGACCCGGGTGGTGCTGCTTGCGGTGCTTGACCCGACGGGGAATCAACATGGTCAGGACTCCTCGGTGCTCACGGCGGCCGGGGCCTGCTCGGCGGGAGCGTCGACCCCAACGGGGGCGTCGGTGCGGCGGGCTCGGGCCGGGCGGTCGGCGCCGTCCCGACGCGGGCCCCGACCCTGACGCGGCGCGGTGGCCTGCTGGGCTGCCAGCTCACGCGCGGTGAGGTCGCCCTTGTAGATCCACGTCTTGACGCCGATGCGGCCGAACGTCGTCTTGGCCTCGTAGAAGCCGTAGTCGATCTGGGCCCGAAGGGTGTGCAGGGGCACACGACCCTCACGGTAGAACTCGGTGCGGCTCATCTCGGCGCCGCCGAGGCGGCCGGAGACCTGCACGCGGATGCCCTTGGCGCCGGCCCGGGTGGCGGACTGCATGCCCTTGCGCATGGCCCGGCGGAACGAGACGCGGGCGCTGAGCTGCTCGGCGATGCCCTGCGCGACGAGCTGGGCCTCCACCTCGGGGTTCTTGACCTCGAGGATGTTGAGCTGCACCTGCTTGCCGGTGAGCTTCTCGAGCTCACCGCGGATGCGGTCCGCCTCGGCGCCGCGGCGACCGATGACGATGCCCGGACGGGCGGTGTGGATGTCGACGCGGACCCGGTCCCGGGTGCGCTCGATGTCGACGCGTGCGATCCCCGCGCGGTCCATGCCCTCGGACATGAGCTTGCGGATCGCGACGTCCTCCTTGACGTAGTCGCGGTAGCGCTGACCCTCCTTGGTGGAGTCGGCGAACCAGCGGCTGCGGTGCTCCGTGGTGATCCCCAGACGGAAGCCGTGCGGGTTGACCTTCTGGCCCATCAGCGAGTGCCTCCGTTCGTGGCCTTGGCGGGCTTGGGTGCGACGACCACCGTGATGTGGCTCGTGCGCTTGTTGATGCGTCCGGCGCGGCCCTGGGCGCGCGGGCGGAACCGCTTCATGGTGGGTCCCTCGTCGACGAAGGCCGAGGCGACCACGAGCTCGCGCTCGTCGAACCGCTCCGCGACGAGGTCGGCCTTGACCCGCGCGTTGGCGATCGCGGACTCGAGGACCTTGCGGACCGGCTCGGCCGCACCCTGGGGCGCGAACCGCAGCACGGCCACGGCGTCGGTGGCGTTCTTGCCACGAATGAGGTCCACGACCCGGCGCGCCTTCTGCGGCGTCACCCGGACGTGGCGGGCGACCGCCCGAACCTCGGTGGTGGTGTTGTCGGCGGCCATCAGCGACGACGCCCCTTCTTGTCGTCCTTCACGTGACCCTTGAAGGTGCGGGTCGGTGCGAACTCGCCGAGCTTGTGGCCGACCATCGCCTCGGTGACGAACACCGGGACGTGCTTGCGGCCGTCATGGACGGCGAGGGTGTGGCCGAGCATGTCGGGCGAGACCACCGACCGGCGCGACCAGGTCTTGATGACGTTCTTGGTCCCGGCATCGTTCTGGGCGTCCACCTTCTTCTGCAGGTGGTCGTCGATGAAGGGGCCCTTCTTCAGGCTACGAGGCATTCCAGGCTCCTATCAGCGCTTCTTGCCAGTGCGGCGGCGGCGGACGATCAGCTTGTCGCTGGGCTTGCCGGGGCGGCGGGTGCGGCCCTCGGCCTGGCCCCACGGCGACACGGGGTGACGTCCCCCGGAGGTGCGGCCCTCACCGCCACCGTGCGGGTGGTCGACGGGGTTCATGACGACACCACGGACGGTCGGGCGCTTGCCCTTCCAGCGCATGCGGCCGGCCTTGCCCCAGTTGATGTTGGACTGCTCTGCGTTGCCGACCTCGCCGACCGTGGCGCGGCAGCGCGCGTCGACGTTGCGGATCTCACCGGACGGCATCCGCAGCTGCGCGTAGGCGCCGTCCTTGGCGACGAGCTGGACGCGGACTCCGGCGGAGCGGGCGATCTTGGCGCCGCCGCCTGGCTTGAGCTCGACGGCGTGCACGACGGTACCGGTCGGGATGTTGCGCAGCGGGAGGCTGTTGCCCGGCTTGATGTCGGCGCCGGGTCCGTTCTCGATCGGCATGCCCTGCTCCAAGCCCTTGGGGGCGAGGATGTAGCGCTTCTCCCCGTCGGCGTAGTGCAGGAGGGCGATGCGAGCGGTGCGGTTGGGGTCGTACTCGATGTGCGCGACCTTGGCGGGGACGCCGTCCTTGTCGTGGCGACGGAAGTCGATGACGCGGTAGGCGCGCTTGTGCCCGCCGCCGATGTGACGGGTGGTGATGCGGCCGTTGTTGTTACGGCCACCGCTCTTGCTCAGCGGACGGACGAGGGACTTCTCGGGGGTGGAGCGGGTGACCTCGACGAAGTCGGCCACGCTCGACCCGCGACGCCCTGGCGTCGTCGGCTTGTACTTACGGATACCCATGGTCTGTCTTCCTCACGTTCCTCAGGCGCCGGCGCTGCCGAAGATGTCGATCGAGCCCTCGCGGAGGGTGACGATCGCGCGCTTGGTGTCCTTGCGCTTGCCGATGCCGAAGCGGGTGCGGCGAGCCTTCCCGGGACGGTTCATCGTGTGCACCGAGTCGACCTTGACGCCGAAGACCTGCTCGACGGCGATCTTGATCTCCGTCTTGTTCGAGCGGGGGTCGACGATGAAGGTGTACTTGCCCTCGTCGAGCAGCCCGTACGACTTCTCGGACACGACGGGCGAGATGAGGATGTCGCGGGGGTTCTTGCCCTGGCTCACTTCTCGTCCTCCACATCGGCCTTGGGGGCCTTCTTGGCCGGCGCCTTCTTGGCCGCAGCCTTCTTGGCGGGCTTCTCGGCGTCAGCCGTGGCGGACTTCTCCGCCTTCGCCGGCTTGTCCGCCTTCACTGGCTTCTCGGCCTTGGCCGGCTTGTCAGCCTTGGCCGGCTTGTCGGCCTTCGGCGGCTTGTCAGCCGTGGCGGCGTCCTTGTCGGCCTGAGACGCCTTCGTGGTCGTCGTGGTCGACGAAGCGACCTCGATGCCGGTGAAGGTCTCGTAGGCGGCCTTGGTGAACACGACGTCGTCGGCGCAGAGCACGTCGTACGTGTTGAGCTGGTCGACGGCGAGCACGTGGACACCCGCGAGGTTGCGGACCGACTTCAACGACACGAGGTCGGTGCGGTCGAGGACCACGAGCATGCTCCGGCGATCCGTGAGCCCGGCCAGCAGGGCCTTGGCCGACTTCGCCGAGGGCACGTCACCGCTGACGAGGGCCTCGACGACGTGCACGCGGTCGTGGCGTGCCCGGTCGGAGAGGGCACCGCGCAGGGCGGCTGCCTTCATCTTCTTGGGGGTCCGCTGCGTGTAGTCGCGCGGCTGCGGGCCGTGGACGACGCCACCACCGGCGAACTGCGGGGCACGGGTCGAGCCCTGGCGGGCGCGGCCGGTCCCCTTCTGGCGGTACGGCTTGGCACCGCCACCGCGGACCTCGCCGCGGGTCTTCGTCGAGTGCGTGCCCGCACGGGCGGCGGCGAGCTGGCCGACGACGACCTGGTGGATCAGCGGAACGTTGGTCTGCACGTCGAAGATCTCCGCAGGGAGGTCGACGTCGAGCGTCTGGGTGGCCATGAGGTCACGCCCCCTTCGCGGCCGAGCGGACGAGGACGACCGCGCCGCGGGGGCCGGGGACGGCACCCTTGACGAGCAGCAGGCCCTTCTCGGCATCCACGGCCTGGATCGTGAGGTTCTGGGTGGTCTGGCGCACGCCGCCCATGCGGCCGGCCATGCGCATGCCCTTGAAGACGCGACCCGGGGTCGAGGCCCCTCCGATCGAACCGGGCTTGCGGTGGTTGCGGTGCGAGCCGTGCGAGGACGAGACGCCCTTGAAGCCGTGGCGCTTCATGACGCCGGCGAAGCCCTTGCCCTTCGTCGTGCCGGTGACGTCGACGACCTGACCGGCCTCGAACGTGTCGGCCCCGAGCTCCTGGCCCAGGGTGTACTCGCCCGCGTCGGCGGTGCGGAGCTCGACGAGGTGGCGACGCGGCGTCACCCCGGCCTTCTCGAAGTGGCCGGCGAGCGGTTGGGTGACCTTGCGGGGGTCGATCGCGCCGTAGCCGAGCTGGACGGCGGCATACCCGTCCGTCCCGGCGTCGCGAACCTGGGTCACGACACACGGACCGGCCTGGATCACGGTGACGGGCACGAGGCGGTTCGTCTCGTCCCACACCTGGGTCATGCCGAGCTTGGTGCCCAGCAGGCCCTTCTGGGTCTTGGTGGCAGTGGAGGTCATGTCGTCAGCCTCAGAGCTTGATCTCGATGTTGACGTCGGCCGGGAGGTCGAGACGCATGAGCGAGTCGACCGCCTTGGGGGTGGGGTCGATGATGTCGATGAGGCGCTTGTGCGTGCGCATCTCGAAGTGCTCGCGGCTGTCCTTGTACTTGTGCGGCGACCGGATGACGCAGAACACGTTCTTCTCCGTCGGGAGCGGCACGGGGCCGACCACGGTCGCACCGGCGCGGGTGACCGTGTCCACGATCTTGCGCGCCGAGCTGTCGATGACCTCGTGGTCATACGACTTCAAGCGGATGCGGATCTTCTGTCCCGCCATCTGACGTTCCCGTCTCTCTCTCGCCGTACATCTGTCTGTGGTCCGCTTCCCTCACGACGGCCGACCCCCGCGGTCGGGCGTGTCGCCCCTGCTCCGCGGCCCGACGGCATGCGGTGTCCCGCGTCGTCCGTCGGATCGGCTGTCCCGGTGGAACCGGGGCCCGGCACTTCGCGAACGAGCCGCCCCGCCGTCGTCGGCGGTTCGTCACCTCGTCGCGGTGGGCGACGTCGACCCTCTCGGGACGCCATCGCACGCCAAGCAACCTGATAAGTGTGCCAGACGCTGCGGGGACGGGCCAAATCGACCGATACACGCATGGAGGAGGCCGGTCACCCACCTCGCGCTGCGCGGCGCGTCCTGCCACGTGTCCCAGACCGCGCGCAGACGCCGCCGGGACACCGGGCCGTTCTAGATGATCCTGGAGGCGTCGATCTTGAGGACGCCGTCCTGCCGGACCAGCCGGTAGGACCGTGTCTCCCGAAAGACCTGACCGTCGTTGCGCACGTACCGCAGTCTCGCCGTCACGGTGCTCGGACCGGTCGCCGTGACGTCCGAAACCTCGACCGAGGTGAAGCCGCCCCAGAAGTTCTCGTACGAGCTGCGGCTGCCTGCCTGGTCTTCTCGGTAGTTCTGCGTCAGCAGCGCGTATCCGGCGTCCGTGTTGCCGGGGAGCAGGGCGTAGTAGTCGCGGACGGCGGCCGTCAGCTGCCGGGCCGTGGGAGTGCCCGACAGGGGCGCGGTGGTCGTCGGCGGGACACGCGTCGGCGTGGGTGAGGCCGACGTGGGCGCCGGCGCGCTGGAGGTCGGAGCCGCGCTCGACGTGGCTGGGCTCGGGGTGGGCTTGGCGCTGCTCGGGGAGGCGCTGGGTGAGGGGCTCGCGCCCGCTGTCGTCGTCGCATCCGGCTGGGCGGTCGCGGGCGGGTCCTCCTGCTGGGACAGGAAGCCGAACACCAGGGCGGCCGCGACAGCGGCCAGGGCGAGCACGACGAGAAGCGTGCGCCGGCCGTTCCGGTCCCGTTCGGAGGATTCGGCCTCCGTGGATCGCTCGTCGTCGCCGGGCCAGAGGAGGTCCAGGCCCCCTGTCTGACCGGCGG
>CALCXF010000026.1 GCA_937907685.1 uncultured Nostocoides sp. | reverse complement strand
CCGTGGATGCCGCCCTCGGGCACGTGGAGGAAGTCCCCGGCCTCTGCGGTCACCCATCGGGCGCCGTCGAAGAGCCGGACCCGACCCTCGAGGACGTAGAAGGACTCGGTGAGCGACCGGTGGAAGTGAGGGTCCGGCCCTGACTCGTCCTTCCCGAAGGACCATCGGTACAGGCCGTACAGCCCGCCCGTGGCGTCGCCCGTCGCGAGGTACTCGCAGCTGCCCCCGTTGGTGTACGTCAGCTCGGGCGGGGCGTCCGGCGGGCGGAGCCACGCGCTCACCTCTCCACCGTCGGCGGTGTAGACGTCGTCGGGGTACGGCCTGTGCAACGGGTTGAGCAGGGACATGGGACGACGCTAGCCGCGGGCCGGCTGGCAGATGCGCTTGCGGTGGTGATGCGATGGTGGCAAAATTCCCCGCATGACGAATATATCGCCCGACAACTCGATCGTCGTCGAGCACCTCCGCGTCGTCCGCGGTGACCGCGAGGTGCTGCCGGACCTCAGCGTGACCGTCCCCCGAGGTCAGGTCATCGGCCTGCTCGGACCGAGTGGCGGGGGGAAGTCGACCCTCATGCGGGCCGTCGTCGGCGTCCAGGTCATCGCCGGCGGCACGGTGTCCGTGCTCGGCGAGGAGGCGGGGTCGCCGGCGCTGAGGCAGCGGGTCGGCTACCTCACCCAGGCACCGAGCGTCTACGGCGACCTCACGGTGCGTGACAACGTCCGCTACTTCGGACGGGTCATCGGCGTCGGCGGGGACGCCGCGGACCGCGCCATCGAGGCCGTCGCCCTCACCGACCACGCGGAGGCGTTGGTCGAGAACCTCTCGGGGGGTCAGTGGTCGCGGGCGAACCTGGCCTGCACCCTCGTGGGTGACCCGGAGGTGCTCGTCCTCGACGAGCCGACGGTGGGTCTCGACCCGGTCCTGCGCCGGGACCTCTGGGACCTGTTCCGGCGACTGGCGGGCGACGGCCGCACGGTGCTGGTCTCCAGCCACGTCATGGACGAGGCGGTCCGCTGCGACCGGCTGCTCCTCCTCCGCGAAGGAGTGATCCTCAGCGACTCGACGCTCCCCGAGCTGCTCGAGCGCACCGGCACCACGGATGCCGAGCAGGCGTTCCTCGCCCTCATCGACGAGGCCGCGGCCCGGGACGGCGGTGCGGCGGCATGAACGCCCGGATCACGCTCGCGACGGCCGCTCGCATCCTGCGCCAGCTCCGGGGCGACCACCGCACAGTGGCCCTGATGATCCTCGTCCCCGTCGTGCTGCTCGGGCTGCTGGCCTGGATCTACGCCGACCTCCCCGGTGACGTCTTCAACCGCATCGGCCCGGCTCTGCTCGGCGTCTTCCCCTTCGTCGTCATGTTCATCGTCACGAGCATCGCGACCCTGCGGGAGCGCACCTCCGGCACCCTGGAGCGCCTGCTGACGACTCCGCTCGGCAAGGGTGACCTCATGGTGGGCTATGCCCTCGCCTTCGGGTCGATGGCGTTCCTTCAGGCGGTCGTCGCGACGGGCTTCGCCGTCTGGGTCTGCGGCCTGGAGATCGCCGGGCCGCTGGGGCTCCTCGTGGTCGTCGCGCTCTTCGACGCGCTTCTCGGCACGGCGCTGGGCCTGCTGGCGAGCGGCTTCGCACGCACCGAGTTCCAGGCGGTCCAGTTCATGCCCGCGTTCGTCCTGCCCCAGTTCCTCCTGTGCGGACTGCTCGTGCCCCGCGAGCTCCTGCCGCCGGCGCTCGAGGCCATCTCCGACGTCCTGCCGCTGTCGTACGCCGTCGACGCCATGAAGGACGTCACGGTCCAGACCGACCCGCTGAGCGACGTCCTGCCCAGCTTGGGTGTCATCGCCCTGTGGATCGTCCTCTCCTTGGCGCTCGGCAGCCTCACGCTGCGGCGCCGCACCCCCTGAGGTGCTCGGCGGCTAGCCTGAGCGGCGTGGACCCCAGTGACCTCCTCCGGGGAGCGCTGCTGCAGCTCTCCGACTCCGACCTCGTCCGATCGGCGGTGCTCAAGGCCCCGGTGAGCCGAGCGGTGGTCGCACGCTACGTCGCGGGGGAGACCGTTCCCGACGCGGTGCGCGTCGCGGGGGAGCTGCGTGCCACCAACCGGCTGACGACCCTCGACTACCTCGGCGAGGACACGACGGACCGGGCTCGCGCGGAGGCCACGCGCACCACCTACGTCCGGCTCCTCGACGCACTCGCGGACGCCGACCTCGCCCCGTACGGCGCGGCCGAGGTGAGCGTCAAGCTGAGCGCGATCGGGCAGGCGCTGCCACAGGACGGCGACGCCATCGCCCTGGAGAACGCCCGGGCGATCTGCGAGGCCGCCGTCCGCGTCGGCACGACGGTGACCCTCGACATGGAGGACCACACGACGACCGACCGCACGCTCGAGGCGCTCCGCACGCTCCGGGTCGACTTCCCCTCGGTGGGTGCCGTGCTCCAGTCCTACCTCTACCGGACGGAGGCGGACTGCCGGGACCTGGCGAGCGAGGGGAGCCGGGTGCGGCTGTGCAAGGGCGCCTACAAGGAGCCGGCGTCGGTGGCGTTCCAGCACCGGGACGACGTCGACCTCTCCTACGTGCGGTGCCTCAAGGTGCTCATGGCCGGGGACGGCTACCCCATGGTGGCCAGCCACGACCCGCGCCTCATCGACATCGCCCAGGCCCTCGCCGGCCACCACGGTCGCCGCCCCGACACCTACGAGTTCCAGATGCTCCACGGGATCCGCCCGCACGAGCAGCTGCGGATCGCCGACCGAGGCCACCAGCTGCGCGTCTACGTGCCCTTCGGGGAGGACTGGTACGGATACCTCGTCCGGCGGATGGCCGAGCGCCCCGCCAACGTCGAGTTCTTCCTCCGGTCCCTGGTGAGCACCGGCTGACCGGACGCTCGCCGGCGCCGGAGGAGGCAGGCGGCATACTCACCTCCCATGGGAACGGTTGCCATCTTCGGCGCAGGGGTCATGGGCGAGACGCTCCTCTCCGGGCTGCTGCGGGCGGGACGTCCGGCGGACGAGCTCGTCATCACCGAGCGCCGTGCCGACCGGGCCGCCGAGCTGGCCGAGCGCTACGGCGTGCGGGTGGTCGACAACGCGGAGGCCGCCGCGACCGCTGACACCCTCGTGCTCGTCGTGAAGCCTCAGGACATGAGTGGACTCCTCGAGGAGATCCACGACCACGTCGGGGAGGGGAACCTCGTCGTCAGCCTCGCCGCCGGGATCACGACGGCCTACCTGGAGTCGCGCCTTCCCGAGGGCCGCGCCGTCGTCCGCGTCATGCCGAACACCCCGGCGCTCGTGGACCAGGGGATGGCAGCGGTCAGCGCGGGCGCGCACTGCGACGACTCGCACCTGCGCGAGGCCGAGGCGCTGCTGGCTGCGACCGGCAAGGTGCTCGAGGTCCCCGAGAAGCTCCAGGACGCGGTGACGGCGATCTCCGGCAGCGGGCCCGCCTACATCTTCTACGTCGTCGAGGCGATGATCGAGGCAGGTGTCGTCCTCGGTATGCCGCGCGCGACGGCGACCGAGCTCGTCGTCCAGACGTTGTACGGCGCCGCGACGATGATCCGCGAGACCGGGCAGCACCCGACGGTCCTGCGCGAACAGGTCACCTCTCCCGGTGGGACCACCGCCGCCGCGCTGCGCGAGCTCGACGACCACAAGGTCCGGGCCGCGTTCATCACCGCGATGGAGGCCGCCGCGACCCGTTCCCGGGAGCTCGCCGGTGACTGAGAGCCCGTCACGCGCCCTGCCACCCGAGCCGGCCGAGCGCCTCCGGGTCACCCCGGTCACGCCGGAGGCCTGGCGCACCTACCGCGATGTCCGGCTGGCCGCGCTCATCGACAGCCCGCGCGCCTTCTGGGTGACCTACGCGGAGGCGGCCCGGCGCACCGACGAGCAGTGGCGCGAGCGGGTGGCCGTCATGGGGCCGACGTGGGTGGCGCTCGAGGGCGACCGGCCCGTGGGGACGGTCGGTCTGTGGCACGGTGACGACCAGCCCTCGGACGAGGTGCACCTCGTCGGCATGTGGGTCGCCACCGCCGCGCGCGGGACCGACGTGGCCGCGACACTCGTGTGGACGGCACTGTCCCACGCCGCGGCATCCGGGTGGCGGCGTGTGGTGCTCGACGTGGCGCACGAGAACGGTCGCGCCTGGGCCTTCTACCTGCGGATGGGGTTCCGGCCCACCGGGCGGGTCGAGAGGATGCCGTGGGACCCCTCGGTGACCGAGGAGATGATGGTCCTCGACCTGCCCGCCGGTGCGTGACGGCTCGGCCCGCTCGCTTCCGACGGTTCACCGCGCCTGGGTTGCCGGTCCCCACGGGGGCCGTGGGAGAGTGGCCGCCATGAGTGACATCACGGTGCGGTCGCTGGGCGTCGACGACTGGGAGCGCTACCGCGCCGTGCGGCTCACCGCACTCCAGGAGTCGCCCCACGCCTTCGTCGCGACCCACGACGAGGAGGCGGCCGAGCCGGAGGAGTTCTGGCGGACCCGCATGCAGCGCTCCACCCGCCTGCTCGCAGAGCGCGAGGGTGTCGCCCTCGGGATCGCCAGCGTGGGCGCCGCGGACGACCCCGGCGTGGCCCAGCTGTTCGGCCTCTGGGTGCACCCCGACGCCCGGGGGACCGGGGTGGCCACGGAGCTCGTCCGCGCGGGTGCCCGCGCCGCGGCGGCGGCCGGCAACCGCCAGCTCCTCTACTGGGTCGGCACGGAGAACGGCCGGGCGGTGGCGTTCGCCAGCGGGTTCGGCTTCCGCCCGACGGCCCAGCGCCGGCCCATGAGAGTCGTCTCCGAGGACGACGGCGAGGATGAGGTGGCGATGACCCTACCGCTGGCCGGTGACCGAGGGGGCATCGCCGACTTCTGACCCTCGGGTCCGTCAGGGTCGCGCCGCGAGGCGCTCGATGAGCGTCGTGGGCCCGCTGACGATGAGCGTGTCGTGGGCCGACACCTTGGTCGACGGCACGGCATACGTGAAGTCCTCGCCGGGAGCCTTCACCCCCACGATCGTCACGCCGTACTTGCTGCGGATGGCACTCTGCTCCAGCGTGAACCCGATGGCCTCGGTGGGGGGTCGCATCTTGACGATCGCGAAGCCGTCGTCGAACTCGATGTAGTCCTGCATCCGGCCGCCGACGAGGTGTGCCACGCGTCGGCCGGTGTCGGCCTCGGGGCGGACGATGTGGTGCACGCCGATGCGGTCGAGGATGCGGGCGTGCTCGGGGGAGAGGGCCTTGCCCCAGATGTCCGGGATGCCGGCGTCGACGAGGTTGGCGCACGCGAGCACCGATGCCTCCACCGAGGAGCCGATGGCGATCACGGCGATGCGGAAGCGTCCGGCCTTGGCGTCACGGATCACCCCCACATCGCTGGCGTCGCCGTGGATGACGTGGCTCAGCCGGCCGAGGAACTTCTCGGCGAGGAAGCCGTCCTTCTCGATCGCGGTGACCTTGTGGCCGAGGCGTCGCAGCTCGAGCGCCGCGGACGCCCCGAAGCGGCCGAGGCCGATGACGAGGACGTCGTCGTCGTGGGCGCTGTTGCGCGACATGCTGCCGCCTCTCATCGGTGACAAGGACCTCCAGCCTGCCACGCCATCGCGCGCGAGTAGCGTGCGGACATGGCCCCACGGACGAGCGTCATCTGGGACGACGCGTTCACGGCGTACGACTTCGGCCCGACGCACCCGATGGGACCAGCCCGCCTCGACCTCACCACCCGCCTCTGCCGAGCCCTCGGCGTGTTCGACCACGTCGACCTCCTCTGCCCGGGCGTCGCGGACGACGACGTCCTCGCGACCGTCCACGACCGCGACTACATCGATGCCGTGCGCACCGCCTCGAAGGACCCGGACAACGCCGACGTCACCCGCGGCCTGGGGACCGAGGACGACCCCGCGTTCCTCGGGATGCACGAGGCCTCGGCGCGTGTGGCACAGGGCACGTTGGACCTCTGCCGGCGGGTCTGGCGGGGCGAGGCCGAGCACGGTGTCAACTACTGCGGCGGCCTGCACCACGCCATGCGCGACCACGCGAGCGGCTTCTGCATCTACAACGACGTCTCCGTCGGGATCCAATGGCTCCTGGACAACGGCGTCGAGCGGGTCGCCTACGTCGACATCGACGTCCACCACGGGGACGGCGTCGAGCGGATGTACTGGGACGACCCCCGCGTGCTGACGATCTCCCTGCACGAGAACGGGAGGAACCTCTTCCCGGGCACGGGCTGGCCGGGAGACATCGGTGGATCCGGCGCCCTCGGGACGGCGGTCAACGTCGCGCTTCCGCCCGGTACCGGGGATGCCGGTTGGCTGCGGGCACTGGAGTCCGTCGTGCCGCCGCTCGTGCGGGCGTTCGCCCCCCAGGTGCTCGTGAGCCAGCACGGGTGCGACACCCACATGCACGACCCGCTCGCCCACCTCGCCATCACCGTCGACGCCCAGCGACGTGCTCACGAGTCGCTCCACGACCTCGCCCACGAGGTGAGCGCGGGGCGGTGGGTGGCGCTCGGCGGTGGCGGATACGAGCTCGTCGAGGTCGTCCCACGGTCGTGGACCCACCTCACCGCGATCGCCGCCCACGTGCCGCTGCCCGGTGCCACCAGGGTTCCGGACGAGTACCTCGACCACGTGGAGCGCACCTTCGGCCGGGCGTTCCCCCGAGCTCATGGGCGACCTCCCCGCGAGCGGTCTGCCGATCTGGGTGCAACCGTGGTCGTCGGGGCACAACCCGGAGAACGCCGTGGACCGGGCGATCCTCGCGACCCGCCAGGCAACGTTCAGCCACCACGGTCTCGACCCCTGGTTCGACTGAGCGGCCCCTCCACGTGTCGGCGGGCGGCGACTCTCGTCGACGCCGTGTCGGCGTGTCGACTGGACAGCGGCAGGAATGTCCGTCAATCCCTTCCCCAGTCGTCACAACTGCCCCTATGGTTGCGCTTGCACGTCCGCAGGCACCATGCCGGAACTTCCCGGCGCTGTGGAAGAGCAGAAGATCGAGGTCACGATGTCCACGGAGCGCCAGCTCGCGGAGGTGCGGTTCCTCACCGTCGCGGAGGTCGCCACGATCATGCGAGTCTCGAAGATGACCGTCTACCGCATGGTCCATGCCGGGGAGCTCCCGGCAATCCGCGTCGGCCGGTCCTTCCGCGTGCCGGAGGACGAGGTGCACACCTACCTGCGCAGCTCGTTCGTCGACACCGCCTGATCGACGCGCCACCACGCCGAGGGGCGGCCCGCACCGCGGGGCCGCCCTTCGCGTTTGGGTGGGTGCTCCGGGGCCGGTAGGGTGGGCAGCCGCACCTGACGCACCAGCGACGAGGACAATTCATGGGTTCAGTCATCAAGAAGCGGCGCAAGCGGATGGCGAAGAAGAAGCACCGCAAGCTTCTTCGCAAGACGCGCCACCAGCGCCGCAACAAGAAGTGACCCCGAGTCACCTCTGCACGTCAAGGTCCCCCTGTCGCGGGGACCTTTGTGTTGCGGTGGCTCGGCTGCACCCGTGGCCGGCGGATCACACCTGTCACCGCCGGTGACCTCTCGGTAGGGTCGGAGGTGTCGGTCCCGACGTGAAGGAGCAGGGCGTGGCCTCGGTGGTGCTCGTGACCGGTGTCTCCCGTTACCTCGGGGGCCTGCTCGCGCGACGGCTCAGCGCCGAGCCCTCCGTGGCGCGGGTCGTCGGCGTCGACGTCATCCCGCCCGCGCACGACATCGGCGACGTCGAGTTCGTCCGGGCCGACATCCGCAACCCCATGATCGCCCGCGTCATCGAGACCACCGGCGTCGACACCGTCGTGCACATGAACGTCATCGCGACGCCGACCTTCGTGGGAGGACGCACGCCGCAGAAGGAGATCAACGTCATCGGCACGATGCAGCTCCTCGCCGCGTGCCAGAAGTCCCGCACGGTGCGCCGGCTCGTCGTCAAGTCGTCCGCCGCCGTCTACGGCTCCACGCCTCGTGACCCGGCCATGTTCACCGAGGACATGGGCGCCAAGCGATCGCCATCGGGTGGCTTCGGGAAGGACTCCATCGAGGTGGAGGGCTACGTGCGCGGGTTCGCGCGCCGCCGACCGGACACCGACATCCTCACGCTGCGCTTCGCGAACATCGTCGGTCCCCGCATCCGCACCTCGATCACCGACTACTTCAACCTGCCGGCCATCCCGGTGCCGTTGGGCTACGACGCCCGGATGCAGTTCATGCACGAGGACGACGCGATCGACGGGCTCGTCCGCGCCACGACGGGCGACGCGAAGGGCGTCGTCAACCTCGCGGGCGACGGTGTCGTGACGGTGCTGCAGGCAGCGTCGATCGTCGGACGTCCGGTGCTGCCGCTGCCGCTCCCGGCGGCGGGGATCGCAGGCTCGCTCGCGAAGCGCTTCGGGCTGGCTGACTTCTCGTCGGACCAGATGTCCTTCCTCGCGTTCGGCCGGGGGCTCGACACCAGCCGTATGCGCACGGTGCTCGGATTCGAGCCGCGCTACACGTCCAGGGGTGCGTTCGAGGACTTCGCGCGCAGCGTGGGGCCCGCGATGCCGGCCGCGGCCGTCATCGGGGATGCCGTGAGCGGTGTCGCCGGCACGGCCAGCCAGGCAGTCCTGCGGAGCCTCGGCACGGGGAGAGGTCGCTGATGGCAGCGCGACGAGGAGCACTCGCCGAGGGGGCGGCCCGAGCCTCGGGTGAGCGGGCTCGGCGCCGGACGACCCCGCTGATCGGCGCCGAGCCCCTGGTGCCTGCGACGACGGCACCCATGAAGCAGGCGTCGGCGAGGACGGCGTCCGCGCCGACGTCGCGCGCCGAGAAGACGGGGGTGAGGAAGGCACCCTCGAGGAAGGCGCCCGCCACGACGGCACGAGCCCGAAGCGCGGCGACGGCGAAGGTACCCGCGAAGCCGACGGCGACGACGACGGCACGGGCGAAGCCGACGGCGACGACGAAGGCACGGGCGAAGCCGACGGCGACGACGAAGGCACCTGCGAAGCCGAGTACGACGACGAAGGCACCTGCGAAGCCGAGCACGACGACGAAGGCACCTGCGAAGCCGAGCACGAGGACGACCGTGACGCGGGCAGCCACCACGAGGACCCGGCCGCCGAGGGCCGCCGTCACCCAGGCCGCGTCGACGACGCGGGCCCCGCGCACCACAGCAGCCGCCGCGCGCACCACAGGACCGGGCAAGGAGGTCGTCCCGGCCGGAACCACGGACGTCGTGGCCGCCGCGGACGTGGCGACCCCCACCACGCAGGAACGAGCGGCGGCGTCCGCAGCGCAAACCACCCCCTCCCCCCGCCGCCCTCATCGCCCCGCCCCAACGGTGACCTCGGCGCCCTCTCGTCGCGCGTCCCGTCAGGCGGGGGAGCGACGCACCCGGCCGGCGGTTCCGGCATCCGGCGGCACGCGGGCCCGACTGGGCCCCCGCGAGAAGGCCCGCCGCGACGCCGAGCGGCCACACCTGCGGATCGCCGAGCCACCTCTGGACCCGACGGTCACCGACGCACCGAGCCGCTCCGGGCTTCCCCTCCCCGATGTCGGCGACGCCCTGGCGGCGCTCGTCGGACTGCTGCGGCTCGGCGCCGAGGCGGCGGGCATCGCTCCGGAGGACGTCGAGCGCCGCATCGCCCAGGTGCTCGCCTACATCCGGCGGCGCATCGACGGCGACTACGACGTCGACGACTTCGGGTACGACCCCGACTTCACCGAGAACGTCTTCTACCCGATGCTCCGGCCGATCTACCGTCACTGGTTCCGCGTGGAGGTGCGGGGCATCGAGAACATCCCGGAGACCGGTGGGGCGCTCGTCGTGTCCAACCACTCCGGGACCATCGCCATGGACTCCCTCATGGTGCAGCTCGCGATCCACGACGAGCACCCGCAGCACCGGGTCATGCGAGCGCTCGGGGCCGACCTGGTCTTCCAGACGCCCTTCCTCGGCACGATCGCGCGTCGCTCGGGGTCGACCCTGGCGACGAACGAGGACGCCGAGCGGCTCTTCGCCCAGGGTGAGCTCGTCGGCGTGTTTCCCGAGGGGTTCAAGGGGGTGGGCAAGCCCTTCAGCGAGCGCTACAAGCTCCAGCGCTTCGGCCGGGGTGGCTTCGTGTCGGCGGCCCTGGGCGCGCAGGTGCCGATCATCCCGTGCTCCGTCGTCGGTGCCGAGGAGATCGCGCCGATCCTCGGCAACATGGGGACGGTGGCCCGGCTGCTGGGGGTGCCCTACGCCCCGATCACCCCGACGTTCCCGCTCCTCGGCCCGCTCGGACTCATCCCGCTGCCCAGCAAGTGGGTCATCGAGTTCGGTGCGCCGATCGCCACGGACACGCAGGGCCCGGGCGCGGCGGAGGACCCCATGCTCGTCTTCGACCTCACCGACCAGGTGCGCGAGACGATCCAGCAGACCCTGTACACCCTCCTCATGCAGCGCCGGTCGGTGTTCTTCTGATGACCGGGGCAGCTCCTGCGCACCCGATCCGCGTCACCCTCATCGGGCGCGCCGGCTGCCACCTGTGCGACGTCGCCCGCGAGACGGTTGCCCGGGTCACCGCCGACCTGGGGGTGGGGTGGGAGGAGCGCTCCATCGACGTGGAGCCCGATCTGCGCGACCAGTGGGCCGACCAGATCCCCGTGACCCTGGTCGACGGTCGTCAGCACGACTACTGGCGGGTCGACGAGACCCGGTTGCGGGCGGCCCTGTCGTCTCCGACCGCGTCCGCCTGAGCGACCGGCGCCTGGGGTCGGCGCAGGAGCAGGACGCCGAACGCCGCCAGCCAGAGGTACCACGCCGTGTACGCGTTGAGGCCCCAGAGCTCGAGGGTTGCCAGCCCCACGGCGGTGGCGGTGGGCACGGCGACTGCCCACATGGCCGCCAGGGTGAGGCCGAGACCCGCGAACCACGTCGGGGTGCGACCGTCCCGGAGCACGAGGACGGCGACGCCGACCGCCCAGATGCCCTGGAGGAGCCAGCCGAGGTGCTCACCGAGGGCCGCCCCGGCATACCCGTTGAGGACGTCGTATGCCGCCGCCGTCGCCTCACGCGACGTGGCGGTCGCGCCGGGATCAGACCACGCGTCGGCGAGCCCGGGCACCGTGATCGGCCACCGCACCCAACCGAGCATCTGGGCGAAGGCGCCGAGAACACCGAAGGCCGCGACCGACGCACCCGCGGTGGTTCGGCGGTCCAGGTGGTCGTGGAGGCCGATCGCCGCCGGCACCAGCACCAGGCTGGAGAGAAGGAAGAGGTAGAAGCCGAAGCGGACCCACACCGCCGACTCGACGAACGCGTCGAGCGCACGGCTCGCCGGCTCGTCCAGAACGGCCGGCCAGCCGAACTGCGTGCCGAGCACGAGGTAGCCGCCCACGCTGAGCACTGCCGAGGCGATGAGGAGCGTGCCGGTGCCCTGCGGCCGGCGCATCAGCGGGCCTCCGCCGTCGCAGTCCGCGCGTCCCGCACCACTCGGGCCACCGTGTCCGACCACTCCTCGGGCTGCCAGCCCACGTGGTCGACGGTGGCCGAGTGGTCGACGACGAACGGGTGGGTGAACTGGTAGGCCGTGCCTGCGAGCTCACGCACCATCGGGGAGAACAGGCCGACGGCTCGCAGAGCTCGTGGACCGAGGACGCGCACTCGCGGCGCCGGCGCCCCGGCGGCGGCGGCGATGTCCTGCAGCCCCTGGCGCTGGCTGCGCGGTGGGGCGCTGGGTACGAGCCAGGCCCGACCGTGAGCCCGCTCGTCGGCCGCGACCTCGACGAGCAGCCGGGCGGTGTCGTGCGTGGTCGTCCAGCTGTGCGGCGCGTCGGCACCCCCGAGGACCCACGCCGTCCGGCCCTGGAGAACCGTGGGTGCGTTGCGCGCGAGGTGCGAGTTCGCCCCCGCGTCGGCGTAGTCGCTCGCCCGCACCTCGACGACCCTCACCCGTCCGGCCTCATGGGCCGCGAGGGCGTCGGTCCACATCCGGGCCCGCACCTCGCCCTTGTGGTCGGACGGCGCCAGGGGGGTCTGGTCCGTGATCGGTCCGGTGACCCGGCCGTACCCGTAGAGGTTGCCCACCGTCGCCAACACCGCTCCGGAGGACGCCGCGGCGTCGAGCAGGGCGGCCGCGATGGGCGGCCAGTCCGTGACCCAGCGGGTGTAGGTGGGGTTCGCGCAGTTGTAGACCGCCACGGCGTCCGCGGCGAGGTCTCGCATCCGGGGCGCGTCCGATGCGTCGGCCGTCACCCTCTCGATCCCGGGGTGATCCGGCCCGGCGCCGGAGCGCGTGACGATGCGGACCTGCTCACCGGCCTCGGCGAGTCGCAGGGAGGTGCGGGTGCCGATCGGACCTGCTCCGACGACGAGGTGGGTACTCACGGGAACTCCTTTGTGATCAGTGATCTTCTTAGTGATCAGTGAACACCCTCACGCGGTCCAATGCAAGAGCAGTGCTCACAAAACAACACACTGATCTCACAGATGTGCTTGACTGCCGACATGCCCAAGACCACCGGACGAGCCGAGGGGGTACGGGCGCGCGCTCGCGCCCAGATGCGGACCGAGATCCTCGACGTCGCCCGTGAGCACCTGGCCACGCAGGGCGTGAGCAGCCTCTCGCTCCGGGCCGTCGCGCGTGACCTCGGCATGGCCTCCTCGGCTGTCTACCGCTACTTCGAGAACCGGGACGTGCTCCTCACCGCGCTCATCATCGACGCGTACGACGCCCTCGGGGCCGCGGTGGAGCGCGCCGAGGGCGGAGTCCCGAGAGCGGACCTGCCGAGCCGATGGCACCAGATCGCTCGGACGGTCCGCGCCTGGGCCCTCGAGCACCCCTCGCAGTACGCGCTCGTCTACGGCTCCCCGGTCCCCGGCTACGCGGCACCGCAGGACACCGTCGTTCCCGCGACGAGGGTGACGCGGCTGCTCGCCACCCTGCTGCAGGACGCACTGAGGACCTCCGCCGGCCCCGCGCCGGGTGACGTCGGCCCCGAGGTGCCTGCGCCGGCGGCGGAGGGTCTCGCCCCGCTCGTGGAGTTCCTCGGCCCGGGCACGACGAACGAGTGGGCCGTCCGAGCGCTGATGGCGTGGACCTGGCTCTTCGGGGCGGTCTCGCTCGAGCTCTTCGGCCAGCTCACCGGCGCCGTCGTCCCCGAGCGGCGCGACGAGGTCTTCGATGTCGAGGTCATGCGGGTCGCCGACTGGCTCGGGCTCGTTCCCTCCGCCGTGGCGACCTCCTGAGGGGTGCGGCCCCACGCGCCACGGACGCCACTAGCACACCGGGGCGTGTGGTCTGTCACGGGGTGTGCGGGTGACTTTGTGCAGGGGTTCACAAGAACGTAGGCTGGCGCCCATACCCGCAGGCGGGCGCACTTCTGCGCCCCCGCGCCGCACCGCCGGCGCGGCGGGCCCGCGAGAGGAGTCGGTGACCGCCCGTGTCCGCCCCAGCGACGACCCGCCGGGACATCCCGGACGCCTCGGTGGCCCGTCTGCCCGGATACCTGCGTGCCCTCACCGCCCTCGCCCGCAACGGCATCCCCTCGGTGAGCTCGGAGGAGCTCGCCACGGCGGCGGGCGTCAGCTCGACCATGCTCCGCAAGGACCTCTCGCACCTCGGCTCCTACGGTGTGCGCGGTGTGGGCTATGACGTCGAGCGACTCGCGTCGGAGATCACGTCGGCCCTGGGCCTGACCCAGGACTGGCCGGTCGCCATCGTCGGCATGGGGAACCTCGGTCGGGCGCTCGCGGCCTACCGCGGCTTCGCCGAGCGCGGCTTCCGGGTCATCGCCCTGCTCGACGGCGACCCACGTGTGGTCGGCGACCGGGTGGCGGGCGACGTGGTGAGGCCCATGCACGACCTGCCAGACCTCGTCGTCGACCACGGGCTGGCGATCGGGGTCATCGCGACGCCCTCCGCAGGTGCCCAGGAGGCCTGCGACGACCTCGTCGAGGCCGGGGTGCGCTCGGTCCTCAACTTCGCGCCGGCGGTCCTGTCGGTGCCCGACGGGGTCGTCGTGCGCACCGTCGACCTGTCGACCGAGCTCCAGATCCTCGCCTTCCACGGCCAGCGGGTCGCAGCGCCGGAGGTGGTCGTGTGAGCCTCCTCGTGCTGGGGCTGTCGCACCACGGCGCCCCCCTCTCGCTCCTCGAGTCCGTGGCCCTCGCGCCGGAGGACCGCACCGCGCTCGAGGCCGCGGTGCTGCGCTCCGAGCACGTCAGCGAGGCCGTGGTCCTCTCGACGTGCAACCGCACCGAGGTGTATGCCGAGTGCCTCACGTTCCATGGCGCGGTCGCCGACATCACCGCCGTCCTGGCGTCCGCGTGCTCGGTGGACCGGGCCCAGCTCCAGCCCCATCTCTTCGTCCACTACGAGGACCGGGGCATCGCCCACGTCTTCCGGGTCGCGGCCGGGCTCGACTCCATGGCGGTCGGCGAGGCCCAGGTCCTGGGGCAGGTGCGGCGGGCGCTGGCTCGCGCCCAGCGGCACGGTCATGTGGGGCCCGCTCTCAACGCGGTGCTCCAGCAGGCCCTGCGCGTCGCCAAACGGGTGCACACGGACACGGGCATCGACCTCGTGAGCGGCTCCCTGGTGCAGGCCGGCATCACCCGGGCGGAGGCCGAGCTCGGGGGCCTGGCCGGTCTCGCGGTCCTCGTCATCGGAGCCGGCGGCATGGGTGCCCTCGCTGCGACGACGGTGGCCCGCTCCGGCGCCCGCACGGTGGTCGTCGCGAACCGGAACCACGACCGGGCGCGCACGGTGGCCGAGCGGGTCGGTGGCACCGCCCGACCGCTGGCCGACCTCGGCCACGCGCTCGCGGAGGCCGACGTCGTCATCTCCTCCACCGGAGCTCGTGGGTGCGTCGTCACGGCGGACCAGGTGCGCACCGCGATGACCGCTCGCGGTGGCCGCCCGCAGGTCTACGTCGACCTCGCCCTGCCGCACGACATCGACCTCGCCGTCGCGGAGGTGCCGGCGGTGCTGCGCTTCGGCCTGGCGGAGCTCGGTGAGGACCTCGCCGACGCGGGCTCGGCGCCGCAGGTCGCTGAAGCCGCCGACCTCGTCACCGCCGAGGTGGCGGGCTACCTCGTCGCCCGCTCTGCCGAGGCGGTCGCCCCGACGGTCACCGCCCTGCGCGCGCGCGCCGGGGAGCTCGTGGAGGAGGAGCTCCGCCGGCTCGAACGCCGGACCCCGGACCTCGACGACGCCCAGCGCGCTGAGGTCCGTCGGGCCGTCGAACGGGTGGTCGACAAGCTGCTCCACACCCCCACCGTCCGGGTCAAGGAGCTCGCCCGTGAGGGACAGGGCGGCAGCTACGCGCGAGCCCTGAGCGAGCTCTTCGACCTCGACCCCCGTGACGTGTCGCTCGTCGGCGCACCGCCGACGATCCCCGGGGAGGACGTGTGACCACCCTGCGCATCGGCACTCGCCGCTCCACCCTCGCGATGACCCAGTCGGCCTGGGTGGCCGACCGCCTGCGGGCACGCGGTCACGACGTCGAGCTCGTCGAGCTCACCACCGACGGCGACCGCGACCGCACCACGCCGCTGGCGCAGCTCGGCGGGACCGGGGTCTTCGTCTCGGCGCTGCGCTCCGCCCTCACGCAGGGGCGGGTGGACATCGCCGTCCACTCCCTCAAGGACCTGCCCACCACCCCTGACGCGGGCATCACCCTGGCTGCGGTGCCGGTCCGTGAGGACCCGCGCGACGCACTCGTCGCGCGCGACCGGCTCACCCTCGGCGAGCTCCCGGCGGGGTCGACCGTGGGCACCGGCTCACCACGGCGGCAGGCCCAGCTCGCCGCACTCGGGCTGGGGCTCGTCGTCGTCGACATCCGCGGCAACGTCGACACGCGGCTGCAGGCCGTCGTCGACCGCCGCCTCGACGCCGTGGTCCTCGCGGCGGCCGGGCTTCGCCGGATCGGCCGGATCGACGAGGCCACGGAGCTCCTCGACCCCCTCCAGATGCTGCCCGCGCCCGGCCAGGGCGCCCTCGCCGTCGAGGTTCGCGCCGGCGACGGGGCGACCGCCGTGATCGTGGCTGCCCTCGACGACCACGACGCCCGGACGTGCACGACGGCCGAGCGGGTGCTCCTCGCCGACCTCGAGGCCGGCTGCACCGCGCCCGTGGGGGCGCTGGCCGAGGTCGTCGAGGGCGTCGACGGCCCGGAGCTGTCGCTGCGCGCCGTCGTCGCCGCCCCCGACGGGTCTGCCGACCTGCGCCGCTCGCTCGTGGGAGAGGTGGCCGACCCCGCGGCACTGGGTCACCGCCTGGCCCGCCTCCTCCTCGAGGACGGTGCCGCCGACCTCATCTCCGAGATTTCCGACCGGAATCCCCTCGCCGACCACATCGCCACGGAGCGTGCCCTGTGAGCCCCTCGCGCTCGACCTCCTCGTCCTCCGCCACCCGGACCCCCGCGCGGGTCGTCTTCGTCGGTGCGGGGCCCGGTGACCCCGGCCTCGTCACCGTCCGTGCCGGCGAGCTGCTCGCAGCGGCCGACGCGGTGGTCACCGACCAGGTGGCCCGTGACGAGGTCGTGGCCCGCTGGTGCCGCCCGGAGGTGTCCGTCGTCGACGCCGGACACGGCGAGCACGGCGAGCGGCTGACCCAGGCGTCACGGGCCAAGCTCGTCGTGCGTGCTGCCAGGGCACACCCGGGCGGCCTCGTCGTCCGGCTCATGGACGGGGACCCCGCGGTCTTCAACGGCCTCGCCGAGGAGGCGCAGGCGTGCGCGAAGGCCGGCATCGCCTTCGAGGTGGTCCCGGGCGTCAGCTCGGTCACGGCCGTCCCGTCGTATGCCGGGATCCCGCTGACGTCGAGTGGCTCCACCGCGGTCCTCGTCGTCGCCGCGGGCACGCGCACGATCGACCTCGCGGCAGCGGTCGACCCCGGGGTGACGGTCGTCGTCCTCGGTCAGCCCGACAGCGCGGCCGGGACGCTCCACGCCCTCCTCGTGGCCGGTCGGGACGCTGACACCCCGGTCGCCGTCACCGAGCAGGGCACGACCACGGAGCAGCGAACCACCGTCACGACGCTGGCGCAGGCTGCAGGGGTGATGGCCGAGGGCCGCTTCCCGGTGCTCGCCGTCGTGGGGGCGACCGTCCCCCTGCGCGAGACGCTGTCGTGGTTCGAGACCAAGCCGCTGTTCGGCTGGACCGTCCTCGTGCCTCGCACCAAGGACCAGTCGGGCACGATGAGCGCGCGCCTGGAGCACCACGGTGCACGAGCGGATGTCGTTCCCACCATCTCCGTGGAGCCCCCACGCACGCCGCAGCAGCTCGAGCGCGCGATCAAGGGCATGGTGACGGGCCGGTACGAGTGGGTCGGGTTCACCTCCGTCAACGCGGTACGGGCGATCCGCGAGAAGTTCGACGAGTTCGGCCTCGACGCGCGCTCGTTCGCCGGTCTCAAGGTCGCCGCGGTGGGCGGAGTCACCGCACAGGCGTTGCGGGAGTGGGGCATCACCCCGGACCTGCTGCCCACCGGTGAGCAGTCAGCCCGGGGCCTCCTCGACGAGTGGCCGTCGTTCGACCCCGAGCTCGACCCGATCAACCGGGTGTTCCTCCCGCGCGCCGACATCGCGACCGACACGCTCGTCGCCGGGCTCCAGGACATGGGATGGGAGGTCGACGACGTCACCGCCTACCGGACCGTCCGCGCGGCCCCACCCCCCGCGCCGGTGCGCGACGCGATCAAGAACGGCTCCTTCGACGCCGTGCTGTTCACGTCGAGCTCGACGGTGCGCAACCTCGTCGGCATCGCCGGCAAGCCGCACCCGAGCACGGTCGTCGGGTGCATCGGGCCCGCGACCGCCAAGACCGCCGAGGAGCACGGGCTCCGAGTGGACGTGCTCGCCCCGGAGCCGACGGCCGACG
>CALCXF010000025.1 GCA_937907685.1 uncultured Nostocoides sp. | reverse complement strand
GACTACGACGTCAAGAAGGCCGAGACGGGGATCATCTACATCGACGAGGTCGACAAGATCGCCCGCAAGAGCGAGAACCCGTCGATCACCCGCGACGTCTCCGGCGAGGGCGTCCAGCAGGCGCTCCTCAAGATCCTCGAGGGCACGACGGCGTCGGTTCCGCCGCAGGGTGGGCGCAAGCACCCCCACCAGGAGTTCATCCAGATCGACACGACGAACGTCCTGTTCATCGTCGGTGGTGCGTTCGCCGGGCTGGAGAAGCTCGTCGAGTCGCGCAACGGCAAGAAGGGTCTGGGCTTCGGCTCCGAGCTGCACACACCCAAGGACCTGGCCGAGAGCATCCACGAGGTCATGCCCGAGGACCTCATGAAGTTCGGGCTCATTCCCGAGTTCATCGGCCGGCTCCCCGTCATCACGACCGTCGCGCCGCTCGACACCTCGTCCCTCGTGCGCATCCTCACCGAACCCCGAAACGCGCTCGTCAAGCAGTACCAGAAGATGTTCGAGATCGACGGCGTGGCACTGGAGTTCACGGGGGACGGTGTCGAGGCGGTCGCCGACCAGGCTCTGGCCCGGGGCATCGGCGCCCGAGGCCTGCGCGCGATCATGGAGGAGGTCCTCCTCCCGGTGATGTTCGACGTGCCGAGTGACGACGAGATCGCCAGGGTCGTCGTCAGCCGCGACGTCGTGCTCAAGAACGTCAACCCCACGATCGTGCGGCACGACGAGGACACCGGACGCAAGCGGACGCCGCGCAAGCGCTCCGCCTGACCCGGCGGCCGGGCGGCGTCCACCGTCCGTCGTCCCTGCGGCTGCAAGATCCTCAGGCGCGTCGCGTGAACGCCCGGACCTGCCAGACGAGAACCCCGACGAGTCCCAGCGCGAGCGCGCCGAGCCAAGGCCCCCATCCCTCGGGAGTGCGTGTCGCGAGTGCGCCGATGACGGCCGCGGTGATGCCGGCCCAGACCAGGGATGCCGCCTGCTGCACCCAGCGACGGGCGGTGTCCGGGGCCAGGTCGGCTCCTGCCGGCCACGACCCCAGCAGCGTGAGTGCGAGGTGGGTGGTGATCACCGCCGCGGCCGCTGCCGCCGCGAGCGCCCAGTCATGGACGGTCGTGGGGACGCCACCGGGAACGGCGACACACAGGAACTGAGCGAGCAGCAGGGCGAAGGCACCCCAGCCGCCGGGCTGCGCCAGGGCCCAGAGCGTGGTGGCGACGAGGACGCCGAGGGCGATCGGCGCGAAGGCCGGCAGCCCGGCACCGGCAGCGAGGAGGACGACGAGGTCAGCCGCGAGAACGGCGCCGACGGCGGTGCGACGCCAGGTGCGGTTGGGGATCACCGGGACACCATCCGCGGCGCCCGGGCGCGTCGGGTGACTCCGCGCAGCACGGTGTCGAGCGAGCCGGGGCCGCGCCAGGGGATGATCGGGACACCGGCCTCCGAACAGCGCCGGGCCTCGCGCTCACGGTCGAGGAGCCGGAGCCGCCACACGAGCTGGGCGCTCCTCGCATCGTCCACACCGGTTGCCGCGCGGACCGCCTCGTCGGCGGCGTCGCTCCGCGCGAGCTCCGGGGGCAGCGTGTCGACGACGATCACCACGTGGCCGCTGCGCGAGAGCCGTACGGCGTGCGAGAGGGGCTCGGCGGAGACGAGCGAGCTCAGCAGGACGACGAGCGCACCAGGCGGGATGCTGCGCCCGAGCTGCGCACGAAGCTTCTTGTGCTCGCCGACTGTGCCGCGACTGGGCTCGGCTCGACCGAGGCCCAGGAGGACACGAGCGAGCTGACGGTGACCCCCGACCGCGGGCACCTCGACGAGGTCGGCGCCGCCGAGGACCGAGAGCCCCACCCTGTCGCCGGTCGAGAGGTAGTGCGCCGCGACTGCTCCGGCCGCCTCGACCGCCACGTCGAGGCTCGACCGGCGTCCGCTCTCGAGGTCACGCTCGCCGAGGTCCCGGAGGGCGTCGACGACGAGACGGACCTCGGCGTCCTGGTCGGCGTACGTCGTCGTCACGTGCAGCTCCCCGGTGCGAAGCGACACCGGCCAGTGGATCCGGCGCAGCCGGTCGCCGGTGCGGAAGGGACGGATGTCGGCCAGCTCCGTGCCGCCGCCGGCCCGGGTCGACCGGTGTTGTCCGACGAGTCCCACGGGGTGGGGCAGGGCGGCCCGCGAGGTGAAGGCGCCCGGCGTCGGCACCGTGGCGATCGACTGGGTCCGCTGGTCCGGCCAGAACCACGTGAACGCCGCGAAGTCCCCGAACGCCCGCACCTGGGCCGGGCCGAGTCGTCGGACACCCCAGCGGTCGGCGCGCACCGAGATCCCCACCGGCACGGTGTGCACGGTCGTCCGCGGCCCGGACCCCCCGGCCCGCGGCGGACGTCGCGGTATGGCACGAGACACATGGCCGTGCGTCGGCGTCGTCGTCGACCAGTCGTCCGCCGGAAGGTGCGCCACGACGTCGCGAAGGCCGGGAACCGGTGTGACGTCGACCCGCCACGTCACGGACTCGCCCTCGCGAACCACGTCGTCGCTGAGTCCGGTACCGACCGCGGGTGCGACAGAAGGTCGGGTCACGAGCGACCAGACGACGAGCGCCACGAGGGGGACGCCGATGACGGCGAGGTCGCCACGGCCGCCGACTGCGCCGGCCGCCAGTGCGAACACGCCGACACCAGCGGCCCTGCCGAGTGCCCGGGTCGGGCGCCACGCCGATCTCATGGCCGGCCCGTCCCCACGTCCGCTGGTGCGACCACTGAGCGGCGGGCGGGGCGACGAAGAGGACTCACTGGAGCGGTGTGCCGTTCAGCGGGCGGCCGAGGGCCCGGACGCGAGTGCGGTGCGGGGCGTCCGGACGGTTCGGAGCAGCTCTGCCACGACGGTGCGAGAGGAGACCTCGCTCATCCACAGCTCGGGACGGATGACGACCCGGTGCTCGAGCACTGCCGGCGCCACTGCCTTGATGTCGTCGGGGGTGACATAGTCACGCCCGCGCACCACGGCATACGCGCGCCCGACGAGGAGCAGCGCGAGCGATCCCCTCGGGGAGGCCCCCATGAGCGTGTGCTCGTGCTCTCGGGTCGCGCGAGCAAGGCCGACGCAGTAGCGGCCCACCTCCGGCGAGACGGTGACGTCCTCCATGGTCGCCTGGAGCTCCAGCAGCTCGGCGGCGTCGACCACCTGACGAGCCTGCTGTTCCTCACGTCGCCGGGCCATCCGGCGGCCGAGCACCTCCCACTCGTCGTCGGCGCCGGGATAACCGAAGGCCACCCGCACGAGGAAACGGTCGAGCTGTGCCTCCGGCAGCGGATAGGTGCCCTCGTACTCGACCGGGTTCGCGGTCGCCAGCACGTGGAAGGGCTGGGGCAGGGGGAACGTCTGCCCCTCCACGGTGACCTGGTGCTCCTGCATCGCCTCCAGCAGCGCTGCCTGCGTCTTCGGTGGCGTGCGGTTGATCTCGTCGGCGAGCAGGAGACCCGTGAAGACCGGACCCCTGCGGAACTCGAAGACGCCTCGCCCCTGGTCGTAGACGAAGCTGCCGGTCAGGTCCGACGGCAGGAGGTCGGGGGTGAACTGCGCTCGGGTGAAGTCGAGGCCTAGCGCCTGTGCGAACGTTCGCGCCGCGAGGGTCTTCCCCAGCCCCGGGTAGTCCTCCATGAGGACGTGTCCCCCGGCGAGGATGCCGGCGAGCACGACCTCGGTGGCCCCGCGCTTGCCGACGATGACCGTGTCCACCTCGTCGAGCACCGCGGTCACGCGTCGGTGGGCAGTGGGGATGTCGCTCACGACGTCTCCTTCGGGTTCAGCGCCTCGAGCTCGGTGATCAGGCGGTCGACCTCGTCGAGGTCCAGGAATCGGGGAGGGTCGGAGAGGTAGGCGGAGAGCCTGCCCCCGCGGAGGGGGCGACCTCTCGTCCGGTCGTCGGCGATGGCGCGGACGAGCTCATGCAGCTCGACTGCAGCCGTGGCGTCGCTCGTGGCGGGGTCGAGCAGCCTGCGGAGCGTGGCGATGCCGGGCTCGGGCGGGATGTCATCGGTGCGGCGGGACCGCCACGTCCAGTCGATGCCGTCGTGGCGGAGCAGGGGAGGGAGCGCGAGGACGGCGCCGACGAGAACGGCGAGGGTGGCCGCTGCAAGGAGCGCCACCGGGCCTCGCGCCACGGTGACCACGACGAGGGCGCAGGCCGCCGCGGCCACCGCGAGCAGGCTCCGCCTGCCCGACGACGGCGGCTCAGCCACGGCTGGGGGGCCCCACCTGCTGGCGGCTGCCCCGGACGTCCGCCTCGAGCGCTCGGTAGGCCTCCTCGGCTCGCGCCCGGTCCTCCTCGGTGAGGGGGTGGCGAGACCAGCGGGCCTCCCGGTAGAGGTCCGCCAGGGTGACCAGCGTCCCCGGGTCCACCTCGAACCGCCGCAGCGCGTCGAGCGTCACCTCGGTCGCCGTGCGGGAGGGGGACAGGGCCACGCCGGCGTCGCGGAGGGTCGCCTCGAGGTGCACCCAGGCCGCAACCACTCCTTCGGCGGGGGTCCCTGCCGACAGGGCGTCGATCCTCGCGCTCGAGCCCGTGGTCACCGCGACCGCGAGCGCGTCGAGGTCCAGGTCGGTCACGGCGTCGGTGGGCGGCACGAACCGGTCGCGCCGGGCGGCGAGAACTGCCCGGGCGAGGCACCACAGGCACACCGCGGCGAAGAGGCCGAAGAGAGCGAAGGCGCCCCAGCCGAGGACGCCGGCCACGACGTCACTGGTCTGGGCACCGGGGGTGGGGTCCCTCTCGACGACCACGTCGGGGGTGAACCCCCCGAAGCCCTCGGGGGCAACCTCCTGGTCGACCTCGAGACCCGGTCTCAGGGAGGGGATGACGTACTCGGGTCGCGGGACGGCGGCGGCCCAGACGACGGCGAGGAGGCTGAGCACCCCGATCGCGGCGATCGCGGGTTGGCGGCCCAGTGTGCTCGTGACAGCGGTGGTTGACGGCACGCAACACACCCAACCAGACCGGATGTGGCGCCGTGGGGCTTTGGGCGGTAACGATTGGGGGGTGGTGATGGCCTACCGACTGCGCGCCGGTGACACCGGACCGGTCCAACAGTCGCCGGTCACGTGCGGGTCCGCCTGCCTGACCGTCGCCCGGATGCTCGTCGACCCGCACTTCGCGTCATGGATCCGCACCGGCAGCCCCGTGCTTCCGGGGTCGCCCCCGGGCGCGACCGAGGCCGAGCGCTTCGCCGCCTACGAGCGCGTCGTCATGAGGAGGACCAACGGGATGCTCGGCGGTGGTCGGCCGTCGGTTCCGTGGCCCCGGCGCCTCGGGACGCCGCCCTGGGGGGCCCTGCGGGAGCTCGAGCTGGGCGCGGCCCGGCGCGGCACGGAGTACACGATCGAGGTGCTGCGCACCGACGACGAGAGCGAGCTGGTGCGGGCGTTCGACACCCTCGTCGACGTCGTGGCCGAGGGTGAGCCGGGGCTGTTGTACATCGGCAGCTCGCTGTTCCCCCGACACGTCGTCCTCGTCCTCCCGGGCGACGGCGACCGGATGCTCGACGTCTACGACCCGACGACGGGTCGGGTCGACCACCTGCGCAGGGACAGGGTCGTGCATCGACGCCTCGGTCTCAGCGGCTGGGACATCCCCTGGGTCGTCGTGCGACCCACCGGTCTGCGCAGCGTCCGGTCCCTGGCATACGCCGCAGACCTCGGTCCGGCCCCGGCCTGACCGGCTCCCGTCCCGGCCAGGGCCGGAGCCGCGTCAGGCGACCGGCCTGGCGACCGGCACGAGCTCGACGTCCCGCGCGCTCAGCTCCTCGCCCAGCGCGTAGTCCAGCGCACCGGTGAGGCGTCCGGCAGCCCGCAGGTCGGGCTCGGCGACGCGCACGTGGGCCAGCACCCCGTCCGGGCCGACCAACGTCATCGACGGAACCTCGGCCCGCATGCCGACCTTCGCCTCCGACTTCGCCCTGCGGATGGCAGCGAGTGCGGCACCGACGGCCCCGAGCATCTCCGGTTCTCCGCCGGAGGGCGCCTCGGCCGTCGTCGGCCACGCGGCGCGGTGGACCGACCCCTCGTGCGTCCAGGACCAGACCTCCTCGGTGACGTACGGGAGGATCGGCGCGAACAGCCGGAGGACCACGTCGAGCGCGATGCGCAGGGTGGCGCGTGCGCTGGCCGCCGCGGCGTCGCCCTGACCGCCGTACGCGCGGTCCTTGACGAGCTCCAGGTAGTCGTCGCAGAAGCTCCAGAAGAACTGCTCGGTCACCTCGAGGGCGCGCGTGAAGTCCCACGCCTCGAAGCTCTCGGTGGCCCGCTCGACGACATCGCGCAGGCCCGCGAGGAGGGCCAGGTCGAGCGGATGGCTGACCTGCGCGCGCGGGTCACCCGCGACGTCGCCGAACGACAACGCGAACTTGCTCGCGTTGAGCACCTTGATCGCCAGGCGACGGCCGACCTTGATCTGGCCGGTGTCGTACGCCGCGTCCGTCCCGAGACGACCGCTGGCCGCCCAGTAGCGCACGGCATCCGCGCTGTGCTGCTTGAGAACCTCCTCGGGCGTGACGACGTTCCCCCGCGACTTGGCCATCTTCTTCCGGTCGGGGTCGAGGATCCAGCCGCTGATCGCCGCGTGTGCCCATGGGGTGCAGCCGTGCTCGAAATGGGAGCGGACGACGGTGGCGAACAGCCAGGTGCGGATGATGTCGTGCGCCTGAGGGCGCACGTCCATGGGGAACACCTTCTCGAAGAGGGGGTCCGGGGACGACCCGTCCGCCCCGCGCCATCCGCCGGCGATCTGCGGGGATAGCGATGACGTCGCCCAGGTGTCGAAGATGTCCGGGTCGCCGACGAAGCCGCCCGGCACGCCCCTCTGGTCCTCGGTGAAGCCGGCCGGCGGGTTCGCCGCCGGGTCCACCGGCAGCTCGGCCTCCGAGGGGACGATGGGGTGGTCGTAGTCGGTCTCCCCGTCGGCTTCGACCGGGTACCAGACCGGGATCGGGACACCGAAGAACCGCTGCCGCGACACGAGCCAGTCACCGTTGAGGCCGCTGACCCAGTTGGCGTACCGCGAGCGCATGAAGGAAGGGTGGAACTCGATCTCCTCACCGCGCCGGATGAGGGCCGCGTTGAGGTCCGCGTCCCGGCCGCCGTTGCGGATGTACCACTGGCGGGAGGTGACGATCTCCAGGGGCTTCTCGCCGCGCTCGTAGAAGTTGGCCATCCGCCTGGTCGGGGTGGGCTCGCCCTCGAGGTCGCCGGACTCACGGAGGGCGGCGACCACGGCCTCACGCGCCCCGAACGCGCTCTTCCCCGCCAGCTCGCCGTCGTAGAGGTGCTCTCCCGGCTGGCCGAGCAGCCACTCCGGCACCTCGCGCTGGAGGCGGCCGGTGCGGGTGATGAGCGAACGCGTCGGCAGCCGCAGCTCACGCCACCAGAGGACGTCGGTGAGATCACCGAAGGTGCAGCACATCGCGATGCCGGCGCCCTTGTCCATCTCGACGGCCGGGTGCGCCAGGACCGGCACCTCGACGCCGAAGAGGGGAGTGCGCACGGTCGTGCCGAACAGCCGCTGGTAGCGCTCGTCGTCGGGGTGGGCGATGAGGGCGACGCAGCTCGGGATGAGCTCGGGGCGGGTCGTCTCGACGTGGACCGGACCGTCGGCTGAGTGGAAGGCGATGCGGTGGTAGTGGCCGGGATAGTCGCGCGCCTCGAGCTCCGCCTGGGCCACCGCGGTCTGGAAGGTGACGTCCCACAACCCCGGAGCCTCCGCCTGGTACGCCTCGCCCCGGGTGACGTTGCGCAGGAACGCCTGCTGGGCGGTGGCGCGTGAGGTGTCGTCGATCGTCCGGTAGCTGATGGACCAGTCATAGCTGTGACCGATCCGCCGGAAGAGCGACTCGAAGGTCGCCTCGTCCTTGACGGTGAGCTCCTCGCAGAGCTCGATGAAGTTCTGGCGCGAGATGGGCGTCTCGTCGGCGGCCTTCGTGCTGCGGGCGTCGCCGCGGAACGGCGGCTCGAAGTCGGGGTCGTGGTGCAGGGTGGCGTCGCCACGCACGCCGTAGTAGTTCTGCACGCGCTTCTCGGTGGGGAGACCGTTGTCGTCCCATCCGATGGGGTAGAAGACGTTGAAGCCGGCCATCCGCTTGTAGCGGGCGACGCAGTCGGTGTGCGTGTAGCTGAAGACGTGGCCCATGTGGAGGGAGCCGCTCGCCGTGGGCGGCGGGGTGTCGATGGAGAAGACGTGCTCCCGCGGTCCTGCCAGCGCCGCCCCGCGGTCGAACGCGTACGTGCCCTGCTCCTGCCAGACCGGGCCCCACTTGTCCTCGAGGCCATCCAGTGACGGCCGGTCCGGCACGGAGGCAGCGCGGGGCGAGGAGAAGGGCTCGGTCATGGCCGACATCCTCCCAGACCTCCGGGCAGGTGCTCACCCGGGTTCGGGCCGGTCGGGGCGCGGCGGGACGCTGACACCGGGGAGCGGATGCTGGCCTAGTGTGAAGGCCATGGAGCCCGTGTACCGGCCCGTCATCTCGGCGGCCCAGACCCTGTTCTTCGTCCAGGGCACTCGCTTCACGATCACCGGGGAGGAGCACGTGCCACGCGTGGGAGGCGCGGTCATGGCCATCAACCACACCTCCTACCTCGACTTCATGTATGCCGGCCTGCCGGCGTGGCCGCACCGGCGATACGTCCGCTTCATGGCGAAGAAGTCCGTCTTCACCCACCGCGTCACCGGTCCGCTCATGCGCGGGATGCACCACATCCCGGTCGACCGCCACAAGGGTGGTGAGGCCTTCACCGCTGCCATTCGCGCCCTGCGTGGGGGCGAGATCGTCGGTGTCTTCCCGGAGGCGACGATGTCCCGCTCGTTCGAGCTCAAGGAGTTCAAGCCGGGCGCGGTCAAGATGGCGCAGGTCGCCGGCGTGCCGTTGCTCCCGACGACGATCTGGGGCGGACAGCGGGTCTGGACCAAGAACCTGCCCAAGCACGTGCGCCCCGGCTCGCGGGTGCCCGTGAGCATCACCGTGGGCGCCCCCATCCAGGTGGAGCGACGCGAGGACGTCACCGCGGCGACGGAGCGGCTCAAGGCCGCGATGCAGGCCCAGCTCGACGTGCAGCAGGCCGTCTACCCGACGTTGCACGGTGAGGACCTCAGGTACGTTCCCGTACGCCTCGGTGGGACGGCGCCCACGCCCGAGGAGGCCCACGCGGCGGACCTCCACGACATGACCCGCACCCGCGACAAGTTCACCGGTTGAGCGCCGCCGCCGGTTTGCACCGGCGGGCTGACGGGCAGAGCACAGGACACCCGGGCCGACACGGATCCGGCCGACGCACCAGCACAAGAGGAGTGCCGCGTGGAAGACCGCAGGGCGGTTCGTCTCGGCGTGCTGGGGGTCGGCGTCGTGATCGCGGCATCCGGCTTGCTCACGGCTCCGGCCGCGGCGGTCGGCCCACCGGGTTCGGTCACCTCGTCGCTCCAGGTCCTTGCGCCCCCGGCGTCGGTGCGGGCCGACGCGCCCTTCGACGTCACCGACCAGATCACCGACCGCGCAGGCGTGCTCGGTGACACCAGCCCGCTCGAGAGCGACCTCGACCGGCTCCTCTCGGAGCACGGCCTCCAGCTCTTCGTCGTGTACGTCGGCAGCTTCGACGGGGCGTCGGGGGAGGAGTGGGCACGCCAGACGTACGAGCTCTCCGGCATGGGCGGCAACGACATCCTGCTGGCGGTGGCGACGGGGGACCGCCGGTACTCGACGTGGACCACGAGCGAGTCGGGGCTCACCGCCGAGCAGGACCAGCAGGTGCGCTCGCAGTACATCGAGCCCGCGCTGGCCAACGACGACTGGGCGGGGGCCGTCAGCGCCGCCGCGGAGGGGTACGGGCTCGCCGCGAGCGGGGGCCTGGAGGAGGGAGACGGCGGCACCGGGAGCGGCGGGGGAGGCGGCCCCGGCGGTGGGTTCCCGTGGTGGCTCCTCGTGCCGGTGGGCGGAGGGGTCGCGCTGTACGCGCTGTCCCGACGCAGGTCGAGGAGGGGGCAGCCGTCTGGCCCCGGGCCCGCCGGTGCCGCGGACGTCCCCACGGACGCCCTCCGCCAGCAGGCGGCCGCAGCCCTCGTCGCGGTGGACGACGCCATCCGGTCGTCCGGCGAGGAGCTGGCGTTCGCTCAGGCCCAGTTCGGCGTCCAGGCCACGCAGCACTTCGAGGAGGTGCTCGCGACCGCGCGCACCAGGGCCGCCGACGCCTTCCGGCTCCAACGGTCCCTCGACGACGACGAGGGCGCGGGTCTCGTCGACGATCCCACGCGACGGGCTCGGCTCACCGAGATCATCACCCTCGCCTCCGAGGCCGACCGGAGCCTGGGCGAGCAGGAGGCGGAGTTCGCACGGATGCGTGACCTGCAGGCCAGGGTGCCGGAGTTCCTCACCGAGCTCCGTGGGCGCCACGCCGAGGTCGTTCGTCGGGTGCCCGCGGCCGAGCAGGAGCTCGCGGGCCTCCGCGCGCAGTTCCGCCCGGAGGCGCTGCAGACCGTCGAGGGGAACGTCGGCCAGGCGCGCCGGCTGCTGGACTCGGCCGACGAGTTCGTGGCCACGGGCCAGGCACACCTCGAGGGTGGGGACCGGGCGGCGGCGGTGGCTGCCGGTCGGGCCGCGGAGGAAGCGATCGGCCAGGCCGACCGGCTGCTCACCGCGGTCGGCCAGGCCCGGACCGCGCTGGCAGAGGCGCCGGCCCGGATCGATGCCGCCCTCGCCTCGATCTCGAGCGACGTCGCGGATGCCGAACGGCTCGGCGCGGACGACCAGCTCACCGTCACCGCCCTCGCCGCGGCCAGGCAGGCCATCGCCGACGGAACCGCCGGTCGTGACCGGGGCGACCCGCTCGCCGCCCTGCGCCTCCTGGCCCGGGCGGAGCAGGACCTCGACAACGCCCTGGCGCGCTACCGCTCGGCGGAGGCCGACCAGCAGCGCAGGCAGCGCCTCCTGGAGCAGCGGGTGGCCCAGGTGGGCGCCCGGCTCGCGAGCATCGACGAGCTCATCTCGAGCCGCCGTGGAGCGGTCGGCGGACAGGCGCGGGCGCACATCGCCAACGCGCTGCGCCTGCACGGCCACGGCACGTCCCTCGTCCCGACCGACCCGGTGCAGGCGGCGGCACTGCTCACCGAGGCCGAGGCGGAGGGGGAGCAGGCTCTCCGGCTGGCGCACGACGACATCGGGTCCTGGGGCTCGGGCGGCTTCGGCGGCGGCATCGGAGGAGGCGTTCCGCAGCGGGGCCGCGGGCTCGACCCCGCCTCGGTGATCCTCGGCGGCATCCTCGCGGGGGGATTCGGCGGGCGCGGCGGCGGCTGGGGCGGGTCCTCCGGCGGCTTCGGCGGGGGTGGCGGCTTCGGCGGGGGTGGCGGCTTCGGCGGGGGCGGTGGTGGGTTCGGTGGAGGTGGTCGCATCTGAGGAGAGCAAGGCGACCGGCCCACGGACGGCATCCAGCACAGCACGACACACCGCAACGACACACCACGGCAACGACACACCACGGCAACGACACCGCAATCCACAGGAGGAGTTCCCCATGACGCAGAAGACCAGCATCCTCGGACGCATCAGCCAGCTCGCCAAGGCGAACATCAACGCCATGCTTGACCGGGCGGAGGACCCCGAGAAGATGCTCAACCAGCTCGTGACCGACTTCACCAACTCCATCGCGGAGGCCGAGGAGGCGGTCGCCCAGACCATCGCGAACACCAGGATGGCGGAGCAGGACCTGGAGATCGACAGGCAGGCGGTGCAGGAGTGGGGGCACAAGGCGGCCGCGGCATCGAGCAAGGCGGACGAGCTGCGGGCCGCGGGCGACACCGCCGGGGCCGACCGGTTCGACAACCTCGCCAAGGTCGCCCTCACCCGGCAGATCGGCTTCGAACGGGAGGCCAAGGAGGCCGAGCCGCGCATCGCCCAGCAGAACGCCACGGTGCAGCAGCTCAAGGACGGGCTGACCGTCATGCGCACCAAGCTCGAGGACCTCAAGAACCGGCGCTCACAGCTCGTCGCCCGCGCACGGTCGGCCGAGGCCCAGTCCCAGGTTCAGGAGTCCATGGCCTCCATCGACGTCATGGACCCCACGAGCGACCTCGCCCGCTTCGAGGACCGCATCCGGAACCAGGAGGCCATGGTGCAGGGTCGGTCGGAGGCGCGGGCGACGACGCTGGAGGACCAGTTCGCCGAGCTCGAGGAGGACGGCGACGACGCGGAGGTCCAGGCCCGGCTCGCAGCCCTGAAGGGCCGGGGAGCCTGAACCCCTCAGACGGGGTGACCGAGGTGCGCGAGGGCCTGCCGGAGCAGCACGCCGTGGCCCCGGTCCATCTCCGCCTGCACCCTGGGGTCGAGCGCCTGGTCAGGAGTGAACCAGGTGAGGTCGAGCGAGTCGTTCTGGGGCGCGCAGTCGCCGGTCACGGGCACGACGAACGCCAGTGACACGGCGTGCTGACGCGGGTCGTGGAACGGTGTCACACCGGGAGTGGGGAAGTACTCAGCCACCGTGAACGGCTGGGGGCTCACGGGGACCTGCGGAAGCGCCATCGGTCCGAGGTCCTTCTCGATGTGGCGCAGCAGGGCATCGCGGACCCGCTCGTGGTGCAGGACCCGGCCCGACACGAGCTCACGGCTCACGGTTCCCTCGGCTGCGAGCCGCAGCAGCACCCCGACGGCGGTGACGGAGCCGCGCTCGTCCACCCGCACCGGGACGGCATCCACGTAGAGGATCGGCAGCCTCTCCCGGGCCGCGTCGAGGTCCTCGCGGCTCAGCCAGGCGGGGTCTCGGTCCAGCTCGAGGGGACTCATGGCGACGATGGTGCCACGTCGGCCGTCTCGAACTGGACCGGCTCCTCGAACGCCGCTCGTCGAGCGGCCCGGCGCAGCGCTCCCAGGACCGCACGACCGGTGACGAGCACGAGCACCCCGGTCGTCACCGCCCGGCCGATGTCCCATCCGAGACTGGTGGCGAGGGTGAAGACGAGGAACCGGTGGAGGTTGTCCAGCAGCGGAGCGCCGGGCACGAAGGACAGCTCGCTGGCCAGCCCGGTCGCGAACGGCCAGAACGACAGGTTGAGCAGGAGCCCGTAGCCCAGTCCGGCCAGGGCGCCGTACGCGGCGAGGAGCAGCACCTCGGCCCGCCCGCGTGCCGGTGGCAGGAGACCCGCGCCCCAGCCGACCCATGCCGCCCCGAGCATCTGGAACGGCAGCCACGGCCCGACACCACCGGTGACGAGTGCTGAGGCGAACAGGGTCACCGCTCCGAGCACGAACCCGAAGCCGGCGCCGAAGACCCGCCCGCCCAGGACGAGGAGGAAGAACACCGTCTCGAGACCGGCAGTGCCGGCGCCGAGGGGCCGGAGCGCGGCGCCGACCGCCGCCAGGACCCCGAGCATCGCGACGGCCTTGACGTCCATCCCCCCTTCGCTGATCTCGGCGAGGACGACGGCGAGCAGCAGGGGGAGGATGAGCGCGAAGACCAGGGGTGCGTCGCCCCCGTGGGCGAGTCCGGACGCGGGTGACACGAGGAGCGGCCAGCAGAACGCCACCAGGCCAGCGGCGCTGACCAGCCCGACCGCTGCCGCGGAGCGCGGCCGCAGGGCGAGCACCCGGGTCCGACGACGTCGACCCGGCGAACCGGCGTCGCCGTCGCTGCGCTCGCTCACGCGGGCACCCCCTCGAGGGCGGCCCGCACGTCTGCGACCGTCAGCCAAGGGCCGGGGCCCGTCACCTTGGACACCTGCGGGGCGAAAGCCGGGGAGGACGTGATGACGTCGGCGGTCGGGCCGTCCGCAACCACCTCACCCGCCGCCAGCACGACCACGCGGTCGGAGCACTGCGCGACGAACTCGACGTCGTGCGTCGACACGACGATCGACCGACCGCGCGCCGCGAGGCCGCGCAGGAGCCGGCTCAGCGCGGCCTTCGCCGTCGGGTCGAGGCCTCGAGTCGGCTCGTCGAGCAGCAGCACCGGGGGGTCCGCGGTCAGCTGGACCGCGAGGACGAGGGCGAGCTTCTGTCCCTCGGAGAGGTCGCGTGGGTGCTGGTCCGCCACGATTCCGGGGGCCATCTCGCCGAGCAGGTCGGCGCACGTGCCCGGCAGCCTCCCGCTCTCACTGTCCGCTTGGTGACACTCTGCACCCACCGTGTCGAGGTACAGCAGGTCCGCGGCCGACTGCGGCACCAGCCCGACGAGCGCGCGCCGCTCACCGGCCGCGAGGACGCGGGGCTCGACGGTGTCGGATGCCGTGCCTCCGGCTCCACCCGAGCCGGCCGTCCCGGGTGTCGAGGCCCGGGTCGCCGGGGGCACGACCTGGACCGTCCCGCCGCTCAGCGTTCCGCTTCCCTGGAGTGCCCAGAGGAGAGAGGACTTCCCGGACCCGTTGCGCCCCATGACTGCGGTGACCTCCGAGGGGAACAGGTCGAGGTCGACGCCCGCGACCGCGACGACGTCCCCGGGGTGACGGACGACGACACCCCGGGCAGACAGCAGGCGCCCCTGCGGGGCGACGTGGCCGCGACGGCGGCGCTGTCCGGCCGCCGGCCGGTCCGCGGGCGACGACCTCTCGAGCGTCCCGACGAGGTCAGCCCGCAGGTCGCGAGCCGCCCGGCGCGCATCGCGCACCGACAGCGGCAGCGGAGACCACCCGGCATACCGGCCCAGCTCGACGACAGGGGACGTGATGTCACTCTCGACCATGAGACCAGCCGGCGTCCCCGAGCGCACCGAGCCGTCCCGGGCGACGTGGACGACCCGGTCGGCGTAGTGGAGCACCCGTTCGACGCGGTGCTCGGCGACGACGACGGTGACGGCGAGGTCGTGGACGAGCCGGGTGATGGTCGCGAGCACCTCCTCCGCGCCGGTCGGGTCGAGGGCGGAGGTCGGCTCGTCGAGCAGGAGCACCCGGGGGTGCGCTGTCAGCACCGACCCGATGGCGACACGCTGCTGTTGCCCACCCGACAGGTCGCGCAGCGGCGCGTCGCGCAGCTCGGCGATGCCGAGGAGGTCCAGGGTCTCCTCGACCCGTTTTCGCATCGTCGTGCCGGGTAGCCCCAGCTGCTCCATTCCGTAGGCGAGCTCCTCCTCGACCGTGTCGGTCACGAACCCCGCAGCGGGGTCCTGCCCCACGACACCGACGACGTCGGCGAGGTCGCGCGGACGGTGGTCGCGGGTGTCGCGCCCATGGAGGAGGACGTGTCCGGTGAGGACGCCCCCGGTGAAGTGCGGCACCCGGGCACACATCGCACCGAGCAAGGTCGACTTGCCGGACCCTGTGCGTCCGACGACGAGCGCGAGCTCGCCCTCCTCGACGGTGAGGTCGACCTCACGCAGCACCGGTCCGTCGGCCCCCGGGAGGGTGACCGACACTCGCTCCAGAGAGACCGCGTGGTCAGCCACGGACGACCACCCGGTCCCGGGCACCCCGGTGCGCCGCTCGCGCCGCCGGCCGCGGCGGTGCGGGGGTGAGGTATGCCGGCAGCGCTCCGACGAGCAGCCCGACGACCGGTGCCATGGGGAGGGGCGGCACGGCCAGCGGGGTGAGGGGCATCACGAGCAGCTCGGGCGTCGTGCGAGACACGGTCACGAGGGTGGCGGCGGCGACCACCCCGCAACCGACCGTGAGCCACTCCGCGCCACGCCACGGGTCGGGCCGGTACGTCGTCCGCGGCACGTGCCGCCCGCCGAGCCAGAGGCCCAGGCCGGAGAGGGCCAGGCCGGCGAGGAGGGTCGGGGTGCCCATGGCGGCCGGCGTCGTCGCGTCGAGAACGCCGTAGATGCCGACGGCACTGGCGAGGAGACCCCCGAGGGTCACCGCACCCGTGACGAGCCGGTGTCCCCCGGGCACGTGGTCGGTCCGGCCGTACCCACGGGAGTCCATCGCCGCGGCGAGGAGCAGGGACCGCTCGAGGGTGTCCTCGAGCACCGGCAGAGCGACGGTGGGGACGGCGCGGAGCCCACGCGTCGTGTCACCGCGAAGCTGTCGCGCCCGCAGGACCCGCTGCACGCTCTCCGCGAGCTGGGGGGCGACCGACACCGACACCACCACGGCCGAACCGATCTCGTGGAGGGCGCCGGGAAGGGCGCGCAACAGCCGTTTCGGGTTCGCGAGCGCGTTGGCGGCACCGATGCAGGCGATCATGACCGCGAGACGCAGACCGGCGAGGGCGGCGGCCAGCAGACCTTCGAGGTAGACCGTCCCGCCGACCTGGATGCCGGCCGCCCACGACGGGAGAGTCACCTCGGGGAGCCGGAGGACCACGATCTCCCCGAACTTCAGGCCCACCAGCACGTGCAGCACGACCCGCGCGACGACGATGGCGAGGCCGAGCCAGAGGTACAACCGGAACGCCCTCGCCCACGGCGAGGTCCCGCGGCGGGCGGCGACGACCAGGGCCACCACGCACAGGGCCAGGAGGAGCAGGACGGGGTTCGTCGTCGTGCTGACCGCGACCGCCATGCCGATGGCCCACCCCCACCACGCCGCGGGGTGCACCGCGCGCGGGAGGGTGGACCTCATCGGACCATCATGGCGTCAGGCGCGGCGCTTCCACGCGGTCCAGCCGGCCCCGCCGCCGACGAGGGCGAGGAGGGCGGCAGCAGCGACCAGGGTGCCCACGCCGGGCGAGCCGTCGTCCGGCTCGGCGGTCGGTGCCGCGGCGAGCCGGGTCGCGCTCGTCGAGGCGGTGACCGAAGGGGTCGCCGTCGGGGTCGCCGGGCCGGACGGTGAGGCGGACGCCGACGCGGATCTCGAGGCGGTTGGCGTGGGCGACGGTGGAACGGAGGGGGTCACGCCCGGTGCGGGCGCGGTCGCCGCGGCACCGGACGAGGTGCTTCGAGGTGCACTCGTCACCTCACGTGCGGAGGTCGTCCGGGGCGCCGACGTGGGTTGCGGCTTCGTGGTCGTGACCGCCGGAGCAGTCGTGGCCGTCGGTTCGGGTGGGGCGACGCGCGGCTGCTGACCCGCGCCGAAACGGAACCCGACGACCGTTCCGGGCCGGGGGTCGTAGCTGGAGACCCCGCTCGAGCTGTAGGTCCAGCCTCCACCACGCGTCGCATGGAAGAAGGCCCAGTAGGCGTCCGCCGGGGGCATGCGGACGCACGGGTCCGACGCCGGGAACCCGTTGATCCGGCACACGACGCTGCCCGGATACTGCTGCGGATAGGTGACCGAGAAGCCGGCTGCGGTCAGTGCCTTGAGCGCGGAGGCGGGGTCCCCCGCAGCGCACCGGGTGTTCACCGAACTCCCGGTGTCGACGACCACGGTGACGCCGGAGGTGCCCGAGCAGGCCGCGGCGCTCGCGGGCGCCGACGTCATGACCAGCCCGGCGAGGGCCAGGCCGGAGGCGGCGGCGGCGCCCGTCAGGTGGCGCAGAAGGCCGGGTTCGGAGCCACGCATCAGGCGTGTGCCCCCCGGCGTCGTGACGTGGCCCAGACGGCAAGACCACCCACGAGCACGAGCACGATGCCGAGCCCGAGCGGAAGGAGCAGGTCGCTGCCCGTCTGGGCGAGGGAACCGGTGGGGACGCCTGCGCCGGGTCTGCCGGCTCCGCCCGCGACTGATCCGGAGGTCGGCGTCTCCGTCGCGGCCGGCTGGGTCGGAGCGGACGAGGTGGTGGACGGCGTCGGGCTGCTCGTGCCGGCGCACTCGAGCCCGGTCGTGGTCTCAGCGGCGCCGGCGAGGGTGGCACTCAGCAGGGACTTCCCGGAGAGGCCCAAGGTGGCCTGCGGCGTCGCGCGCAGGTCGCTGTCCGTGACCTCCGTGGTGGAGCGGGTGGAGGCGGAGAACGCCAGCCCACCGCGCACGGCCGCGGGTGCCGCACAGCCGTACTGGAGTGACGCGAGGAACCCCTGTGCCGCGGCCAGCTCGGCGTCGCGACCTGCGGCGGCGAAGGCTTGCGCCGCGACCCCGGTCGTGTTGGCGTTGGGGATGCCGTCCGCGCTCTCGAGCGAGCCGTCGTCGGCCTGCGCAGCCGCGAGCCAGGTCACGGCCTCCTCCGCGGCTGCTGTGGAGCCGGCAGCGATGAGCGCCTGGGCGGCGAAGGCGGTCGCGTCCGGGTCGCTGACACAGGCGTCCCCGTCGAGGGCGCCGCGGAAACCGCCGTCGGCGCACTGCTGGTCGAGGAGGACGTCCACCGAGGCGGTGCTCACGGTCTGCCCCGCCCGGACGAGCGCGATCAGGGCCAGCGACTGTCCGATGGTGTTGGAGTAGTCCCCGTAGGCGGAGGCGTCACTGAAGCGACCCTCAGTCTCCAGCGCCTCCAGGTCGGCGACGAGGTCGACCCCGCCGAAGCTCGTCGGGTCGCCGCCCGCGACGACCACGGCGAGGAGCGTCTTCGCTATGGGGCCGGCGTATGCCTCGCCTCCCGAGCCGACGTAGACGTCGAGGTTGTCTTCGAGGTACTGAAGCGACTCCGCCGCCTGTGTGGCACCCGTGCCCGAGCCGGCAAGGGCGATGATCGCGTCGATGGTGTTGCCGCCGTCGAAGTAGGTGCTGTCCGGGTAGACGTAGTGGTCGTCGCCGGCCGCCAGGGTACGAGCCACGAAGTCGGCCGCCGCGACCGTCTGGGGGGCGGCCGTCCCGGTCGCCGCGAGCAGGGTGGTGTCTGACGCCCCGGCGAGGCGGTGGTCGCCCCCCGGCGCCAGCGTCGTCGCGGTGGCGCTCGCCGACGGGCTCGGGGCGGTCGGCGCCGGAACCGACGGCGACGGCGAGGGCGTGGGCGACGACGGATCGGGGCTGGGCTCCGCCGGCGCACTGGGCGAAGAAGCCGCGGATGCGGTCGAGGTCGGCGTCGCCGGGTCGGTCGGGTCGGCGAAGGCGCTCGCGGCCGGTGCGCCGGCGAGTGTCGCGGCGACGAGCAGGGTCCCGGCTCGACGCAGCAGCACGCCGCGGGTGGTCGTGGTGATGGTCATGTGTGCCTCTCCGAGCGGTTCATGACGTGAGGCCCGAACCACCGGGAGAGCCCGGCACTCGGGCTCCGTCCCGCATTCCTCGACGGGTGAACTGGAGCCGCTCGCACCTGCCGGGCATTCCGACTCGCCACGACGCCAGGTCGTGACCCACGGCTGCGGGACAGTGCCGGACTTGGACCGGCTTCCCCCGAACAGGTGCGTGTGGTGCCGCCCTGAGGGCGACGCGGCGACTCTACCCCGCGACACCTCCGCGCGTGCAACCCCTGACCGGCCGCATCGTGGGTGGAGTCGACCCGGTGGTCGCCGGTAGACTCCCGACACAGGCGTTCGAGCCGTCATCAGCGGCGAGCCTCCGGAAGAACGGGACCACTGCTCAGGCTGTGGTGCTCACTAGAACCGGACGTCGGGGTCACGTCACGACCTGGTGCAAGAGCGGCCGCCTCGGCGGCAAGCGAGGTGGTACCGCGGTGGTGCGCGGCCGGCATACGCGATGCCGTTCACGTGCCGTCGTCCTCGTCCCGGCAGTGACGAGTCGACGACCCGCAGGAGCAGCACGATGACGTACCCCAAGGTGTCCACGACCGGTGAGCACACCGGCGCGGCGTTCGGCGTGCCGGCCAGTCCGCGGTTCCCTCAGATCGAGGATGCCGTGCTCGCCCGGTGGGCGGCAGACGACACCTTCGCCGCGTCGGTCGCGAACCGGCCGACCGGGGAGGACGGCGCGAACGAGTTCGTCTTCTACGACGGGCCGCCGTTCGCGAACGGCCTGCCGCACTACGGCCACCTGCTCACCGGCTACGTCAAGGACATCGTGCCCCGGTACGAGACGATGCGTGGACGCCGGGTCGAGCGCCGGTTCGGATGGGACACGCACGGCCTGCCTGCCGAGCTCGAGGCGATGAGCCAGCTCGGCATCAAGACCAAGGAGGAGATCCTCGAGCTCGGCATCGAGACCTTCAACGCCAAGTGTCGCGACTCGGTGATGAAGTACACGGACGAGTGGCGCGAGTACGTCACCCGGCAGGCGCGGTGGGTGGACTTCGACAACGACTACAAGACGCTGAACCCCGACTTCATGGAGTCCGTGCTGTGGGCGTTCAAGACCTTGTACGACAAGGGCCTCGTGTACGAGGGCTTCCGCTGCCTCCCGTACTGCTGGAACGACCAGACCCCGCTGTCCAACCACGAGCTGCGGATGGACGAGGAGGTCTACCAGAACCGTCAGGACCCCGCCGTCACCGTGGGCCACCGCCTCGAGACGGGCGAGCTGGCGCTGATCTGGACGACCACGCCGTGGACCCTGCCGAGCAACCTCGCCATGGCCGTCGGGCCCGACGTGGACTACGTCGTCGTGGAGTCGGAGTTCTCGGGGAGCACCGAGCGCTACGTCCTCGCCGAGGGTCGGCTGGCGGCCTACGCCCGGGAGCTCGGCGACGACGCCGCGGACCGGATCGTCCAGCGGCTGAAGGGCCGGGATCTCCTCGGTCGCGCCTACACACCGCCGTTCTCGTACTACCAGGGCCACGCCAAGTCGCACGTCGTGCTGCCGGCCGACTACGTGACGACGGACGACGGCACGGGGATCGTCCACATCGCGCCGGCGTTCGGTGAGGAGGACAAGCAGCTCACCGACCAGTACGGCATCCAGCCGGTCGTCCCCGTGGGTCCCGACGGCCGCTTCACCTTCCCTGTCGCCGACTACGAGGGTCTGCACGTGTTCGACGCGAACCCCGTCATCATCGGACACCTCACGTCGGCGACCCGCGGCGAGGGTGGTCGCGGGGCCGTGACCGAGGGGACCGTGCTCCTGCGCCGCGAGACGTACGACCACTCCTACCCCCACTGCTGGCGATGCCGCGAGCCCCTCATCTACATGGCGGTCTCCTCCTGGTTCGTGGAGGTGACGAAGTTCAAGGACCGGATGGTCGAGCTGAACTCGGAGATCACGTGGGTGCCCGAGCACGTCAAGGACGGACAGTTCGGCAAGTGGCTCGAGAACGCCCGGGACTGGTCCATCTCGCGGAACCGGTTCTGGGGGAGCCCCATTCCCGTGTGGCGCTCCGACGACCCGGCACACCCACGGATCGACGTCTACGGCTCCTTCGACGAGCTCGAGCGCGACTTCGGTCGGCTTCCGCGCAACGAGCGTGGCGAGCCGGACCTCCACCGGCCGTTCGTCGACCACCTCACCCGGCCGAACCCCGACGACCCGACCGGCAACTCGACGATGCGCCGGGTCGAGGACGTCCTCGACGTCTGGTTCGACTCCGGCTCCATGTCGTTCGCTCAGGTGCACTACCCGTTCGAGAACGCGGACTGGTTCGAGCACCACTTCCCGGGCGACTTCATCGTCGAGTACATCGGCCAGACCCGCGGGTGGTTCTACACGCTCCATGTGCTCGCGACGGCGCTCTTCGACCGTCCCGCCTTCTCGTCGTGCCTCAGCCACGGCATCGTCCTCGGGAGCGACGGCCAGAAGATGAGCAAGTCGCTGCGCAACTACCCCGACGTCAACGAGGTGTTCAGCCGCGACGGTGCCGACGCGATGCGGTGGTTCCTCATGTCCTCCTCGATCCTGCGTGGAGGCAACATCTCGGTGACCGAGGAGAGCATCCGCGAGGGTGTTCGCCAGGTGCTGATCCCCCTGTGGAACAGCTGGTACTTCTTCTCCCTCTACGCCAACGCCATGCACGGCGGCGCCGGCTACGCGGCACGGTGGTCGACCGACTCGACGGACCCGCTCGACCGCTACCTCCTCGCCAAGCTGCGCGTTCTCGTCCAGACGGTGCAGGGGCAGATGGACGTCTACGACATCCCGGGTGCCTGCGAAGCGGTGCGCCAGTTCGTGGATGCCCTGACGAACTGGTACATCCGACGCTCCCGACAGCGGTTCTGGGACACCGAGACGAGTGCAGGCGAGGTCTCCACTGCTCACGCGGCGTTCGACACGCTCTCCACCACGCTCGAGGTCCTCACCCGGGTGGCGGCCCCACTCCTGCCGCTCGTCACCGAGGAGATCTGGCGGGGGCTGACGGGCGGCCGCTCCGTGCACCTGGAGGACTGGCCGGATGCGGCCCTGTTGCCGGCTGACGACGCCCTCGTCGCCGCCATGGACCAGGTCCGGGCGGTGTGCTCCACGGCATCGTCGCTGCGCAAGGCGGAGGGGCTCCGAGTGCGTCTGCCGCTGGCCACGCTGACCGTCGTCACGCCCGACCCGGCCGGACTGGAGCCGTTCACCTCGATCGTCGCGGACGAGCTGAACGTCAAGACCGTCACCCTGCTGGACGTGCGTGAGGCGCACGAGTCGGACTTCGGCATCAGGTCGCGGCTGGTCGTCCACGCCCGTGCCGCGGGCCCGAGGCTGGGCCGGGACGTCCAGGCGGCCATCAAGGGCAGCAAGAGCGGAGACTGGTCCGTCGCCGAGGACGGGACGGTGGTGTCCGCGGGGTTGCCGCTCGTCGAGGGGGAGTACACGCTCGAGACGGTCGTCGACGAGGAGCAGGGCGGGTCCCACGCCACGGCGATGCTGCCGGGCGGCGGTTTCGTCGTCCTCGACACCGACGTCTCGCCGGAGCTCGAGCTGGAGGGTGCCGCACGCGACATCGTCCGAGCCGTGCAGCAGGCACGGCGGCAGGCTGCTCTCGAGGTGTCGGACCGCATCTCCCTGGAGATCACCGGTGCCGACTTCGTGAACCGCGCGGTGCTCGCCCATCGTGACCTCGTCACCCGCGAGACGCTCGCCGTGACCCTGTCGGTCGCACCTGACCTCGACGCGCTCGAGCCTTCCGAGGACGGTGTGAGCGAGGTCGTCGTGGGCGAGGGCCACCGGGCACGTGTGCGGGTCACGAAGCACTGAGGGGCGTTCGCGCACGTGGTCGCGCGGTCACGCGGGAGCTTGCCTACAGACACGCGCCCGACGGGTGGGGCGGGGAGCCGGAGGACTGGCCGTTCAGCCAGCTGTGGGCAATCCGGTCCGACAGCGACCCGTCGCGGCATGAGCGCGAATCTGCCCACCGGAGTAGGTCACCCGTTTGGACCTCGCAGACCGGCCAGTCCCGAAAGACGTGCGCCACGTCAGCCGGCCGGGACGGCCACCGGTGTGGCCGACGGTCCCTCGAGAACGGGCACGTCGCCGTCCCACCGGATCCGGTCCAGCCACATCGAGCGTTCGCCGCCGGCGGCGTAGCCGACCTTGTCGGGATCCCACGCGTGGTAGGCCAGCCAGGTGTCCTCGCCGAGGGTCACGACGGCCTGCCCACCCGGGCCGGCCGCCTCCGGGGTCGAGCTCACCCAGGGCTCTGGCGACTGGTCGACGAACGGCCCCTGGGGCGACGAGGCGATGGCATAGCCCATGGCGTAGTCGGCCGAGCCGTAGTCGTTGGCGGAGTAGAACATCACGTAGGTCTCGCCGCGGCGGATGACCGCGGGGGCCTCGACGAGCGCGCCCTGCCAGGCGTGGGTCTGACGCAGCCCGGTGTCTTGGGGCTTGCCGAGCAAGGTGACGCCGTCGTCGTCCAGCCGCTGGACCCAGATCGTGGTGTCGACGCCGATCGCGTTGCCGTCGTTCTTCCAGTACAACCACAGAGAACCGTCGTCGTCGGCGAACACCTCCGGGTCGATGGAGCCGCCGAGGTCGTGCTGGCACAGGAACGGCTTGTCGCTGTCGTCCACGAACGGACCAGTGGGCGCCTGCCCGGCTGCGCGCGAGAGGCACTGATGACCCGAGTCGCTGTCGCGCGCGACGTAGTACATCCACCAGGTGCCGTCGCGCTCCATGACGTCGGGCGCCCAGGTCAGACCTTCCTGAAGCGCCTGCCAGTCCGGACGCTCGGGGAGAGCATCGGCCGGATCGGACCAGGTGTCAGGGTCGTCGCCGGACTCGGTCACCTGGATGGCGCTGCTGCCAGGCACCCCGGTGGCGTACGCGACGAGACCTTCGGCCGTCACGACGACGTCGGGGTCGGCGAAGTCGGTCTCGATGACCGGATTCACCACCGCCGCCTCGTCAGCGCCGTCCTGGGGGGCGGCCGCTGGATCGTCACCAGCACAACCAGACAGCACCAGGCATGCCGCGGCGACCGTGGCGGTGACGAAACGCATGCGGCAGTCTCCATCGTTGCAACAACGCTGTAAAGGCGTTCACTCGTGCGTCCGGGTGCCGCGATGCTGCGGCTCGCGTCGGGTCGGCCGGGTCCGCGCGTGCCGGGCCAGCGCGCGCCGAGACAGGGCGCGCTGCGTCCGCCCGTGCAAGGTCTGCCCTGCCCGACGCGATGAACCGTGATTGCACACGGGGTCGCTCGAGGGCTCCGCCTACGTTCGACACAGCCCACTCAGCGGTCATCGGCATCCTGTCGTCGCTGCCGGACGAGACTTCCGGCGGGCGCGTCAAGCGGGCGGTGTGACGCGGCCTCGAGGGCTGGTGCTCATCGGAATGTCCGGTCGCATGGCGCCCATCCCGGCTGGTGGTCGGGCGGCCGGCTGCCTGGAGGACGTAAGCAAGGGCGCCTGTCGTCGGACTCCTGATCACGGGAGCAGTCGGCCTTGAGCGGGAGCGACCTACACGGTTCATCGGATCAGCGCGTGCGCTCCGGCCGCTCGGCAGTGGGGCAGACTGGGCCGGTGAGTCCTGCACCCGACGGCGTCCAGCGCGAGGCGGCACACCAGCTCGAGGTCAGCCGGCGGATGCGGGATGTGGAGGCCTCCATCCTCTCCCGTGCGCCGGAGCACGACCTCGAGCCGTCCCTGGACCGGATCCGGGCCGTGATGGAGCTGCTCGGCGACCCTCAGCACACCTTCCCCGTCGTGCACATCACGGGCACGAACGGAAAGACGAGCACCGCCCGCATCGTGGAGTCGCTCTTGCGCGAGATCGGCCTGAAGACGGGCCGTTTCACGTCGCCGCACCTGCACTCGATGCTCGAGCGGATCGCGATCGGAGGCCGGTCGATCGAGCCGGAGCGCTTCCTGGCGGCGTACGACGAGGTCATCCCGTTCGTGGAAATGATCGACGCCCGCTCCATTCTGGACGGCGGGCCACCGATGACGTACTTCGAGGTCCTCGCCGCAGTCGCCTACGCCGCCTTCGCGGACCTTCCCGTCGACGTCGCCGTCGTCGAGGTCGGAATGGGCGGGTCCTGGGACGCGACCAACGTCGTCGACGCCACCGTGTCGGTGGTGACCCCCATCGCGATCGACCACACGCACTTCCTCGGCGACACCGTCGCCGAGATCGCCACCGAGAAGTCGGGGATCATCACGGCCGACGCCATCACGGTGTCCGGCCTCCAGCTCGAGTCGGATGCCGCCGAGGTGATCGTCGACCGGGTGAACGAGGTCGGCGCCCGCCTCGTCGTGGAGGGCACCGACTTCGGCGTCACCGCTCGTGACACCGCGGTCGGCGGCCAGCAGATCTCAGTTCGCGGACTCGCAGGGGACTATGAGGACCTCTTCCTGCCGCTGCACGGCAGCCACCAGGCGCAGAACGCCGCGGTCGCCCTCGCCGCCGTGGAGGCCTTCCTCGGGGGCGGCGAGCAGGCACTCGACATCGAGGTGGTCCGGGCCGGGCTCGCCGCCGTCGAGTCGCCGGGTCGGCTCGAGATCGTGCGCCGGAGCCCCACCGTGCTCGTCGACGCCGCGCACAACCCCGCGGGTGCGCGGGCGCTGCGCGAGGCGATGGCCGACTCGTTCACCTTCGCCCGGCTCGTCGGCGTGGTCGCGGTCATGAGGGACAAGGACGCCGCGCAGATCCTCGAGACGCTCGAGCCCGTGCTCGACGAGGTCGTCGTGACGCGCACGACGTCGCCACGCGCGATGACGCCGCGGCAGCTGGGGGAGATCGCGTCGGAGATCTTCGGTGAGCACCGGGTCACCGTCGTGGACGAGCTCCCCGACGCCCTCGACCTGGCGGCCGGCATGGCGGATGCCGGCGGTGGCGTCAGTGGCGGGGTGCTCGCCACCGGGTCCGTCGTGACCGCCGCCGAGGTGAGGATGCTCCTCGGCACGACCTCCGTCTGACGACGAGCTGGGCTCGGCCGCGCGGCATCCCGGACCTTGGCCCGCGGCTCAGTCGTCGAGGTCCTCTCCGGCCAGGGCCCTGGCGGCGAGGCGTTCCTCCCCGGCGAGCATCCAGACCTGGCGGGCCGCCCCCACGTTGACGACGACGATGACGCTGCCCAGGACGATGTCGGGCCAGCCCGAGCCGGTCCAGGAGGTGACGAGCGCCATGACGATGATCGCAAGGTTCACGGCGACGTCGGCTCGGGCAGACAGGTAGGCCGCGCCGGTGAGCGAGCCACCGTGGTGCCGGACCCTCACGAGGAGGACGGCGCACACGGCGTTGACCGCGGCGGCGCCACCAGCGGTGAGGAGCAGTGCCGGGACATCGGGTGCCGTGGGGTCGAAGGCCTTGCTCACCGCCTGCCATGCGGCGACCAGCGCCGGGACGAGGATGATGATCGCCATGGCGTGCCCGGCGACGGCGCGGCGCGCCAGCGGCCAACCGAGCGCCAGCGCGATGAGGAGGTTGATCGCCGTGTCCTCGAGGAAGTCGACCGAGTCGGCGAGGAGCGACACCGAGCCGATGGCGACGGCCACGACCATCTCGATCCCGGCATACCCGAGGTTCAGCCCCGCGACGAGGAGCACGGTGCGCCGCAGAAGTCGGGGGTCGAGCACTGAGGACGACGTCACCTCCACATCAGACCAGAGAGCCAGAGCCAGCAGCCGGCCGCTCGACCGGCACCGATCGGCGACCAGCCGCCTGCGGCATACGCTTGCTGCATGAGTCCGTTCCTCCGGCTGATCCTCATTCTCGCCCTCGCGGTGCTCGTCTGGTGGGTCGTGACGTCGTACCGGGCGAGCCGCGGCACGACCGGCACGACGTTCACCCCCGTCGAGGATCTGGCCCCCGAGGTACGGAACACCATCGACGCCGCTCTGGCGCGCGGAGAGCTCGTGGGCGCGATCCGGCACTACCGGGCGGCCACGGGCGCCGGCCCCAATGAGTCCAAGGCCGCCGTGGAGACGCACCGGTGGAAGAGCGGCGCGTGAGGCGGCTGCCGCTCTACGGAAGGCAGGGGAAGTTCACCCACCGGCTGCTCGCGTTGGCCCTGTTGGGCCAGTCCGTCATCCTCTCGTTCTTCGCCCTCGTCGCCCGGGGCAACGCCATCGCCGCCGGACGGCCTGATGAGGGCCAACGGCTGTTCTGGGTGGGGCTCGGGCTCGCCCTGCTGGCGCTGGTCGCGTCGGGCCTCATGCGCCGTCCGTACGGCATCACGGCCGGCTGGGTCGTGCAGGTGCTGACCTGGGCGAGTGCGGCACTCGTCACCGCCATGGTCGGCGTCGCTCTCGTGTTCTCCGCCCTGTGGGTGCTGCTCCTCGTGCAGGGGATGAGGGTCGATGCCATCGTCGCCGAGCGGGAGCGGGACGGCGCCACGACGGCGCCGGACCCCGTCACCGGCGGCGCCGAGGCCGCTCCCACCGGTGACTAGGGTGGTCGGGTGACCACCGAACGCTCACTCGTCCTCGTCAAGCCCGACGGCTTCGCCCGGGGCCTCACCGGGGAGGTGCTGCGCCGGATCGAGGCGAAGGGCTACCGCCTCGTCGCCCTGAAGGTGATGACCCCTCACGTCGAGAGCCTCCACTCCCACTACGGGGAGCACCAGGGGAAGCCGTTCTTCGAGCCCCTCGTCGACTTCATGGCGTCGGGTGCCGTCGCGGCGGCGGTCATCGAGGGCGAGCGGTGCATCGAGGGATTCCGGGCTCTCGCCGGCGCCACGGACCCCACCACGGCCCTGCCGGGCACGATCAGGGGCGACCTCGGCCGGGACTGGGGCGCACCCGTCCAGCAGAACATCGTCCATGGTTCCGACTCCCCGGAGTCGGCCGCACGGGAGATCGGTCTCTGGTTCCCCGAGCTCTGAGCGACGTCGCACGGCGCGGCATCCGGGCCTGGTCCACCCCACCGACCTAGCCTGCTGGCATGAGCGGCTGGTCGTCCGGGTGGATCCGCGGCAGGGACCTCGCCATCGACCTCGGGACCGCCAACACGGTGATCTACGAGCGTGGCCGCGGGGTCGTGCTCGACGAGCCGTCGGTCGTGGCGGTCCGGACAGGGACGAGCCAGCTGCTGGCGGCCGGCAGCCGTGCGAAGGAGATGCTCGGCCGCACGCCGGAGTCGGTGACCGCCGTCCGTCCCCTCCGTGACGGCGTCATCTCCGACGCCGACGTCACGGAGCGGATGATCCGTTGGTTCGTCGACCGGGTGGCCCCCTCCCGCCTCGTCCGCCCCCGGGTCGTCGTGTGCGTCCCGAGCGACATCACCGGCGTCGAGCGCCGTGCCCTGGAGGACGCCACCCTCCGCTCCGGCGCTCGCCGCGTATACGTCATCGAGGAGACGATGGCGGCCGCGATCGGAGCGGGGCTCCCGGTCGAGGAGACACGGGCCTCGATGGTCGTCGACGTCGGTGGCGGCACGACCGACGTCGCGATCCTCAGCCTCGGTGGCGTGGTGTGCTCGCGCACCGTCCGGATCGGAGGCGACGAGATCGACGAGGCCCTGCTGGCCCACGTCAAGAGCGAGTACTCGCTGCTCCTCGGTGAACGCAGCGCCGAGGACCTCAAGGTCGGTGCCGGCTCCGCCTTCCCGCTGCGTGAGGAGCTGAGTGAGCGGGTGCGTGGTCGCGACCTCGTCACCGGTCTGCCGAAGACCGTGACGATCGGGTCGGCGGAGGTCCGCCGGGCGATCGAGACGCCGGTCCTCCAGATCGTCGAGCTCGTCCGCACCGTGCTGGACGTCTGCCCACCAGAGCTCGCCGGCGACGTCGTCGACCGCGGGATCGCCCTCACCGGCGGCGGTGCCCTGCTCCGTGGGCTGGACGAGCGGCTGAGCCACGAGCTCGGTGTCCCGGTGCGTGCCGCGGACGCCCCGCTCCACGCCGTGGCGCGAGGAGCGGGGCGCTGCATCGAGGAGTTCGGCACCCTCCAGCGCGTCCTCGTCGACCACCACCGGCCCTGATGATGCACGTCCGTCGCACGCCTCCCCCTCGCGCCACACCGCGGTCGCGCTCTCGGCGGGTGCTCGGCGCGGCCCTGGGTGCCACTGCCGTGGTCGCCGTGCTCGGGTCCACGGGTGCGGTGCACCTGGATCCCGTGCGGGACGCGGCGGCGAGCGCCCTCGGGCCCCTCGAGCGTGCGCTCGGCCCGGGAGAGGATGCCCTGTCCCGGGCGAGTGCCGAGCAGGCGCGCCTCACGGCCCGGCTGGCTGCTGCCGAGCGAGAAGCGGCGACAGGCCAGCAGCTGGGCGCGCTCCTGGCCGACCCGGCGTTGGCCGGCGCTCGCCTCGTGACCGGCCGGGTCGTCGCCGTGGGCAGCTCGGGGCCGTCAGGGCCTGAGCGGGTGACCATCGACGTGGGATCGAGGGACGGAGTCGAACCGGATCGCACGGTGGTCGCCGCCGGAGGGTTGGTGGGCCGGGTGGTCTCGGTCACTGCCTGGACCGCCGACGTCCTCGTGGTGGGCAGCCCGGACCTCGTCGTCGGCGTGCGGGTGGGCACGGCCGGGGTACTCGGCGAGGCGGCGGCCGCTCCGGCACCCGGTGGCCCCCGGCCGCAGCCCGGTCTGCTGTCACTCTCCCTCGTCGAGAGAGGGAGCATGACCAGGGGCGACGCCGTGACGACGCTCGGGAGCGTCGGTGGCCGACCGTTCGTCCCCGGGATCCGCGTCGGCACTGTGCGCTCCGCGGACTCGACGTCAGGGCGCCTGGCCCCGGTCGGCACGCTCGAGCCGGCGGTCGAGGCCGCGACTCTCGACGTCGTGGCGGTGGTCCTCGGCGAGGAACGCACCGGCCCCCGGCCGATCGTCACGGGAACGGGCTGATGGCCCTCGCGCTCGCCGTCGTCCGGGGCCTGGCGCTCCTCGCCGCCGCCCTCCTCGTCGTCGCCCTCGGCGCCCGCCGGATCAGCCCGGCGCCCGACCTCCTCCTCGTGCTCGTCGTGGCCTGGGCGCTGACCCGAGGGCCGGTCGCGGGGGCGGCTGCCGGGCTCGCCGCCGGCTGGCTGCTGGACCTGGCTCCTCCCGGTGCCACGATCCTGGGTCTGACGGCCTTCGCCTACGCGGCGGCGGGGGCACTCGCGGGGCGCGCCCGGTGCGAGGGGCCGGTCACGGCCTACCGCGTGGGGCTCGTCGCCCTCATGGCGGCCGTGGTCGTGCAGGGAGCCGTCGCGGCCCGCGCACTGGCGACGAACGCTGAGGTCGACCTCCTCCACCTCGGTCTCGGCGGTCTGCTGACCACCATGGTGGCGGCGGTCTTCGTGCCGATCCTCGTGCGGGCCGACCGAGGTCTGTTCTCGCGGCGGTACGGGTGAGAGCGCGGTCCGGGCGAGTCCGTCGACCAGGCACCCACCACGGTCGTTTCCTCTCCGTCGTGCTGCTCGTCGTCCTCGCCTTCGGGGCCCTCGTCGGGCGGCTGGGACAGGTGCAGCTGCTGGGTCATGACGACTTCTCCGCCGTGTCCTCGGTCGACACCCGGACCATCGTCGTCCCGGCCCTGCGCGGCCGGATCCTCGACCGGCTCGGCCGTCCGCTCGCCGACAACCGCGCGAGCACCGTGGTGACCGTCGAGCGGCGGGTTCTCAGCGAGAGCCCGGACCGAGGCGAGGCGCTCGTCCGGCGGGTGGCCGGTGTGCTGGGGGTGCCCGCGGCCGACCTCGTGGGGCGCACCTGGCTGTGCGGGGAGGAGGGTGCTCCGCCGGCACCGGCGTGCTGGGCGGGGTCTCCGCAGGTGCCTGTGCCGCTGGCCGAGGACGTCGACCCGACGAAGGCCCTGTCACTCGTCGAGCAGCCGGAGCGGTTTCCCGGCCTGGCCGTCGAGTCCCGGCCACTGCGCACCTACCCCCGGCCGCTCGACGCGAACGCCGCGCACACCTTGGGCTACCTCGGCCAGGTCACGGAGACCGAGGTGGAGGGGCAGGGTGACCTCGCCGCCGACGACCTCGTGGGTCGTGCCGGGCTGGAGCAGCAGTACGACGACGTCCTGCGCGGCACCCCGGGCCGGACCGTCGTCGCCGTGGACCCCCGAGGTCTCGTCACGGGCGTCGTGTCGCGCACCGACCCAGTCCCGGGGCGAGACCTCGTCACCTCCCTGGACGCCACCGTGCAGGCCGCGGCCGAGCAGGCACTGGCCACGGAGATGGCCGGCGCCCGGAAGCGTGGCTGGCCCGCCGACACCGGCGCTGTCGTCGTGCTCGACGCCCGATCGGGCGCCGTGGCGGCGCTCGCCAGTGCGCCGGCATACGACCCGAACGTCTGGAACGGTGGCGTCTCCGACGACGCCTATGCCGGACTCACCGACCCTCGCGCCGGCACGCCGCTGCTCTCTCGAGCGGTCGGCGTGGAGCTGGCGCCCGCCAGCACCATCAAGCCGGCTTCGGTGACTGCGGCCGTGCGGGCAGGGAACCCTCTCGGCGGCCGCTACCCGTGCCCGGCGACGTACCGGATCGGGAACCGCGCGTTCCACAACTACGAGACTCGGGCACATGACCCGATGTCGTTCCACCGGGCCATCGTCATCTCGTGCGACACGGTCTTCTACCGGGTCGCCGACCAGTCGTGGAAGGCCCTCGGCGGCCTGCGGGCGGATGCCGGCGTGCGCGACCCGTTCGTCGAGGTGACCAAGGGGCTGGGCTTGGGCAGCCGGACCGGAATCGACCTTCCGGGCGAGGCCCCCGGACGCATCCCCGACCGGGAGTGGCGGCGGGCGCGCTGGGAGGCGGCGCGGAAGGACACCTGTGCCCGCGCGAAGAGCGGGTACCCGGACATCACCGACCGCAGCCGTGCGGCGTACCTCCAGACCGTCGCCCGGGAGGACTGCGTCGACGGATGGCAGTTCCGCGCCGGTGACGCGGCGAACTTCGCCATCGGCCAGGGGGACGTCGCTGTCACCCCCCTCCAGATGGCGGTCATGTATGCCGCCTTCGCGAACGGCGGGACGGTGGTCACCCCGCGCGTCGGTGCCTCGCTCGTCGACCCGGTGTCGGGCAGGTCGCAGAAGGTCGCCCCCGGCCTCCGCAGGAAGGCCCCGGTGCCTCCGAAGGTGGGGGCCTACGTCCGCAGTGCGCTGCGCGAGGCGGTGGTGTCGGGCACGGGGCGCACGGCCTTCTCCGGGATGGGGTCGGACTGGCCGGTCGCCGGCAAGACCGGCACGGGGGAGGTGCTGGGCAAGCGGGACACGTCCTGGTTCGTGTCGTACGCCCCGGCTCACCGTCCCACGTGGGTCGTCTCCGCGGTCGTGACGCAGGGCGGGACAGGTGGCTCGACTGCCGCACCGGTTGCAAGAGCGGTCCACGAGACCCTGCGTGACCTGCGCTGAGGGCTCGTCATGCCGGCGGATAGGCTGGCGCCATGGCTGATGTCGACGTCGCGGTGCTCGGTGCTGGTCCTGGCGGATACGTCGCGGCGATCCGCGCTTCCCAGCTCGGGAAGAAGGTCGCGGTCGTCGAGAAGAAGTACTGGGGCGGCGTCTGCCTCAACGTCGGTTGCATTCCGAGCAAGGCCCTCATCGCGAACGCCGCACTGGCCCACACGCTCGCCCACGACAAGGCGACCTTCGGCATCGAGGGCGACGTGACGATGAGCTACGGTGCGACGTTCGCACGCTCTCGCAAGGTGTCCGCGGGCATCGTCAAGGGCGTCCACTTCCTCATGAAGAAGAACAAGATCGAGGAGGTCGACGGCTGGGGGACGCTCACCTCGGCGACGTCCATGGAGGTGGCACTCAACGACGGGTCCAGCCGCCAGCTGACCTTCGACCACCTCATCCTCGCCCCTGGCGCGGTCACCCGGATGCTGCCCGGCGTCTCGGTGTCAACGAACGTCGTCACCTACGAGGAGCAGATCCTCGACGAGAACCTTCCCGGGTCGATCATCATCGCCGGGTCGGGTGCCATCGGCGTGGAGTTCGCCTACGTCATGAAGAACTTCGGCGTCGACGTGACGATCGTCGAGTTCCTCGACCGGATGGTGCCGACGGAGGATTCCGACATCTCCAAGGAGCTTGCACGGCACTACAAGAAGCTCGGGGTGAAGGTGCTGTTGAGCACCAAGGTGGAGGGAGTCGAGGACACCGGCTCAGGGGTCCGGGTGACCGTCTCACCCGCGGCCGGTGGCGGCCAGCAGGTGCTGGAGGCGGACAAGTTCATGTCGGCCATCGGTTTCGCGCCGCGCACCGAGGGCTACGGGCTCGAGTCCACCGGAGTCGCGTTGACCGACCGCGGGGCCATCGCGATCGACGAGTACTGCCGCACCAACGTGCCCAACGTCTACGCGATCGGCGATGCGACGGCCAAGCTCATGCTGGCCCACGTCGCCGAGTCCATGGGTGTCGTGGCCGCGGAGACACTGGCGGGTGCGCCCACCATGCCCGTCGCGTACGACTTCGCTCCGAGGGCGACGTACTGCCACCCACAGATCGGCTCGTTCGGCTACTCCGAGGAGCAGGCGCGCGAGCGCGGCTACGACGTCAAGACGGCACAGTTCCCGTTCTCCGCCAACGGAAAGGCCATGGGCCTCGCGGACACCGTGGGCTTCGTCAAGGTCGTCGCCGACGCCACCCACAACGAGATCCTCGGGGCGCACATGATCGGGCCCGACGTGACCGAGCTGCTCCCCGTCCTCACCCTCGCCCAGAAGTGGGACCTCACGGCGGACGAGGTCTCGCGCAACGTCTTCGCCCACCCGACGCTCTCCGAGTCGGTCAAGGAGGCCGTCGAGGGGATCGCCGGCCACATGATCAACCTCTAGCGCTGCGTCGGCGCCGTCAGCTCCAGGGTCCGGCCACCACGTTGAGGATGTTGCCGTCCGGGTCGTCGAACCACACGCTGCGGTAGTCGTCCCCGGCCGATGCGACACCCTCGTCCCAGCTCAGCCCTTCGGCGTCGAACGTCTGGAACGTCAGGCCCTTCTGCCGCAGGGCCGCCACCTCGTCGTCGAATCGTCCCGGTGGGACCTGGAACGACAAGGCGGTGGCCTTGTTGGTGCCCGCGAAGGACGACGGATAGACCCCGAAGCTTCCGGAACCCGCGCGGTAGATGACGCTTCCGTCCGGTGCCTCCATCGAGGGCGTGAGTCCGAGGACTCCTTCGTAGAACTGCCGAGACTGCTGCATGTCCTTCGACGGGAGAGTGGCAACGGGTTCGAGGTCGCCGAGCATCAGGTCTCCAACGCGGACCGGGCGACCGTCGTCCGGTCGGCTCTTTGAGGGTAGGACTGGCACCCACACCGGTCAATGCTCCGAAATGACTACTCCCGTGCCGGTTCTCCCCCACGAGTGCGACGGCTGCCGACTCCACCGGCTGGCGTCACCCAGCCGTCACGAGGAGGACGACGTCGGTGAGCGCGATCCCGACCGCCGCCAGGAAGGGCAGCCGCCCCCTGCCCACGAGGGCGACCAGGCCGAGGAGTCCGACGAGGACGAGCGCAGCAACCGAGGACGCCCGGGTGATGCCGGTGCCCGCCGCGACGACCACGCTCGCGAGAACGAGGACCGAGGTCGCGACAGCGGGCAGCAGGCGGGCCCCGATGCGGTGCGGAAGCCCGCGGACTCCCGTCGCCCGGTCCTCGTCGAGGTCCGGCAGGGCGTTGAGGAGATGGGCGCCGACACCGAGCAGGGCCGCGGCGACCGGCGCCCACCACGGCGGCAGCTGCGGGGGCTCCCCGGCCAGGGAGACGAAGACGACGAGCCCACCGAACGACGCGGCATACGGCGCCCAGGACCAGACCGTCGACTTGACCCCGGTGTTGTACGACCACGCCGATGCCACACAGAGCAGGTGCACGGTGCCGGCGACGAGACCGCAGGCCAGGGACAGCACCAGGGTGGCCACGAGGGCCGAACCACAGGCGACCCGAACAGTCGCGCTGCTCACCTGGCCGGCTGCGAGCGGCTTGTCGGTGCGGCCGACTGCCCGGTCACGCGCCTCGTCGATGAGGTCGTTGGACCAGCCCACCGAGAGCTGCCCCGCGAGGACCGCCAGGCCCACGAGCAGGAGTCGGCCCCCTTCGAGCCCAGCGGCCACCCCGACGAGCAGGGACAGCACGACGACGGCCAGGGCCGGCCCGGGATGAGCAGACCGCACCAGGGCCGGCACGACCGTCGCCGCCTGGCGCCGAGCCACGTCGTCGCCCACGCCGCGGCCTCCTTCGGCGTCGCCCGTCCCGGCGTGCTGCCGCTCGGACATGCTCAGGCCGGCCGCGCCAGCTGGTCGACTGCGGCGCCGAAGACTCGTGGCAGGGCTGCGGCGGCTGGGACCACGCGGGCGCGCACGGCACGGTGGCGAGTCGTCGTCAGGAGCGCCTGGGTGAGCAGCTGTGAACGCCACCCGAGGCGTCGCCACTCCGCTTCGTACGCCTGGGGCCTGCCGGCGGCGACCGCCGCCACGGCGGCGCGGGCCTGGGCCAGCCCCAAGGCGATGCCCTCGCCCGTGAGGGCGTCCACGTAGCCGGCCGCGTCACCGACCAGCAACACCCGTCCCGCGACCCGTTGTCGGGCGCGCTGGCGCAAAGGTCCGGCGCCGCGCACCCGCGAGACCACGGGACCCTCCAACCGCTGAGCCAGCCCGGGGAAGGCACCGAGCAGCTCCTCCAGCGGGCGGCGCGTGTCGCTCAGCACGGCGACCCCGACGAGGTCGGCAGCGACAGGGGTGACGTACGCCTCCCCGACAGGCGACCAGTGGACCTCCACCATGGAGGTCCAGGGCGCCACCGCGACGTGGCAGCGCTGGCCGTAACGGCGTGGCGCGGATGCAGGCCGCTCCAGGCCGAGCAGTCGGCGGACCGGGGAGTGCAGTCCGTCTGCGGCGATGAGGTGACGGGTCGGCTCATCGTCCACGACCAGGTGCTCGCCCCTGTCCTCGATCGAGCGAACGGCACGATGGAACGTCTTCACGCCGGCCGCCGAGGCGGCATCCGACATCGCGGAGTGCAGGGCGGTGCGCCGCACCCCACGGCCGAGGCCTCGGCGGAACGTCGCCTCGGCGGACCGACTGTGGTCGAGGTAGCGGATGCCGGTGATCGGGTGACCGCCCGGCTCGACTCCGAGCCAGGCCAGGGCGGCGACGGCGCCCGGCATCAGCCCTTCGCCGCAGGCCTTGTCGATCGTCCCGTCCCGCGGCTCGACGAGCGCGACGTCGAGACCGGCACGCGCGGCATACAGGGCAGTCGCGAGGCCGACCGGCCCCGCGCCGGCGACCAGGAGGTCACGCATCGACCGTGCTCCGGGGCAGGAGGGACAATGCCGCGTCCTCGACCCGGATCCTCACGGTCAGCAGGACGGCATTGGCGAGGGTGAACAGGACGGCGGTGAGCCACGCGGAGTGCACGAGAGGCAGGGCGACTCCCTCGACGACGACGGCGACGTAGTTCGGGTGACGCAGAAGCCGGTACGGGCCCGAGGTGACCGGCGCCAGCCCGGGCACGACGATGACCCTCGTGTTCCACCGCCGGCCGAGTGTGCCGATGCACCACCACCGGAGGGCCTGGGAGGCGAGCACGAGTGCGAGCATCGACCAGGCCAGGACGCCCGGGACGTCGGGCCGACGGAGCCAGGCCTCGACGAGCATGGCGACGAGGAAGCCGGAGTGGAGCGCCACCATCACGGGGTAGTGACCACGGCCGTACTCCACGCCCCCCCGTGCGAAGCTCCAGGCCGCGTTGCGGGTGGAGACGACGAGCTCCGCGACGCGCTCGAGGCCCACCAGGGCCACGAGGACCGTGAACGCCAGGATGCCGGTCACGCCTCCACCATCGCCGGTTCCGTCGCCCGCACGAGGACGAGCTCGGAGCAGAAGCCGGGGCCCATCGCCAGCACGACGCCGAAGGAACCCGGGCGTGGGGGCCGGTCACGCAGGGTGTCCTCGAGGACGTGGAGCACCGACGCCGAGGAGAGGTTGCCGATGCGAGCCAGGGAGTCCCACGTCAGCTGCACGGCATCCCTGGGGATCTCGAGCGCCGACTCCAGCGCCTCGATGACCTTGGGGCCGCCGGGGTGGCACACCCACCACTCGATGTCCCCGCGGGTCAGGTCGTGCTGGGCGAGGAAGGCGTCGACATCCTCGCGGATGTAGTGGTTGACCACGGTGGGCACCTGCGCGTCGAGGACGATGCGCAGGCCCCCGGACGTGACGTCGAACCCCATGGTGCGTTCGGAGTCCGGGTAGAGCCGGCTCCGGGTGTCGAGGACGTCCGCCGCACCGCCGAGGTCCAGGTCGCTGCCACCGGCGACCACTGCGGCCGCCCCGTCGCCGAAGAGACCGCTCGCGACGAGGTTCGGCACCGATGCGTCGTCCCGCTGGACGGTGAGGGAGCAGAGCTCGACGGCCACGAGCACGGCGACGCCGTCGGGATGCCCGCGGAGGTAGTCGTGGAGCCGCGCGATGCCGGCCGCCCCGGCCACGCACCCCAGCCCGACCAGCGGTACGCGCTTGACGTCGGGGCGGAGGCCGATGAGCGAGGCGATCCGTGCCTCGAGGGTGGGCACGGCGAGCCCGGTGACCGTGGCGCACATGATGACGTCGACGTCCGTGGGGGTCAGCCCGGCGCCCTTGAGGGCGTCGAGCAGGGCGCGGGCCCCGAGCTCCACCGCGTGGGCGATGAAGAGGTCGTTGGCCTGGGTGAAGCCGTCCAGCCGGCCGTACTCCTCCAGCGGCAGGACGAGGCTGCGTTGGCGGACACCCGCGTTCCGGTGGAAGCGGCGCAGCACCTGTTCATCGACACCGCCCTGTGCGACGACGCGCGCGAAGGCGTCCGTGATCTCCTCCTGGGGGTAGCAGTGCTCCGGCAGGGCCCCACGGACGGAGAGGATCTGCATGGCGGGTGGCTCCTTCATCGACGGGGCGAGGACACGGTGTTGACGTCGGCGACGAACCCTGCCACGAGGCCGGCGGCCAGTCGAGGGGTGATGCGGCCGTCTCCGAGGCCCATCTCCACGAGGTCGTCGAAGACCTGTGCGTCACGGCCGGCGGCCCGCAGGCCGGCATCGAGGACGACCGGGCGGCGCGAGAGCCGGGACACGACCCAGGTGTGCCGGAGGTGGCTGGCGAGCAGCCTGCGGACATGGCGACGATACCTGCGGCCGGCGGCCGCCGGCGATCCGGCGGCGACTGCTCGAGCGGCCGCCCGGCCGGCCAGCACGCCGGTGGCCACCGCGTAGTAGATGCCCTCGCCGGTCATCGGGTTGACGAGACCGGCAGCGTCACCGGCCAGCAGTGTGGCGCCGTCCGGCTGGTGCCAGCGCCATCCGGACAGCGGCAGGTGGTGACCGCGCCACTGCGTGCCGCCGGCTCCGGCGCCCGGGAGCAGCTCGTCGAGCTGCTCCATCATCATCGAGCGGGTGGGCGCGGGGGCGCTCCCGTTCCGGTCCAGCAGCTCCCCGTAACCGACGTTGGACAGGCCGTCACCACGGTCGAACGCCCACGCGTAGGAGGGCTGCCGTCTGCCGCCGAACCGGATGACCTGCACGCCGCGCCGGCGCTCCGGAGTGGGCGCGTACCCGCGCACGGCCAGCGCCCGTGCGTGGTGGGCGCGGGCTCGCAGGGAGGAACGGACGGCCGAGTGGGCGCCGTCGGCCCCGATGACGACCTTGGCCCAGGTCGTGCCGTCGACGACCGTTCCGCGCGGGCGCTGATGAACCGAGGACACGCGCTGCCGCCGGAGGACCGCCCCGGCCGCGACCGCGCGGCTCACCAGCCCGGCATCGAAGACGGCTCGGGGGATGACCCAGGCCGGCCGGGCGAGGACCCCCTCGACGCCATGTCCGGCCCGGGCGATCTCCAGCCGCCTCAAGGGCGTCCACCCGCGGACCACATCACCGGCGCCCACGCTGCCGAGCACGTCGAGGACGTGCGGCGCGATGCCGTCGCCGCAGCACTTGTCCCGAGGGAAGTCGGCGCGGTCGAGGAGGAGAACCCGCATGGTGGGGTCGACGCGCAGTGCACCGAGCGCCGCTGCGGCTCCGGCGGGGCCTGCGCCGACCACGACGACGTCCCACGCGTCGTCGGCGCCTCCCGCTGCGGTCACTCCGCTCATGTACCCAGCGTCGATGGGGCCAAGCCGTCGCAGACCCCGCACGCGCACGACATCACCGACATGTCTAACGTGCATCCACCGGTCGCGCCGAGGTCGAATGAGCCGAAGGAAGAGGCATGATCAGGACCCGCTCAGCGACGCGACGACTGGTCGGGCAGGCGACGACAGAGGAGAGGTCTCGTGCGCATCGTCATCACCGGCGCCACCGGAAACGTCGGGTCGGCCCTCGTGCGTCGTCTCGTCGCCGACGGAGGCCATGAGCTGGTCGGCCTCGCCCGAAGGCCGCCCGAGCGTGGCCGTCCACCCTTCGACGCCGTCGACTGGCGGACCACCGACCTGACCACCGACGGGGCCACGCCGGTGCTGCGCGACGCCTTCCGGGGCGCGGCGGCCGTCGTGCACCTGGCCTGGGGGTTCCAGCCCTCGCACGACGAGGCGTACCTGGAGGCGCTGGGCGTGGGCGGGACGCGGCGGGTGCTCCGCGCCGTTCTCGACGAGAAGGTCCCGCACGTGGTGCACATGTCCTCCGTCGGCGCCTACTCGCCGAAGCGCGACGACGTCCCTGTCGACGAGAGCTGGCCCACCCGCGGTGTTCCGAGCTCTCCCTACAGCCGTCACAAGGCAGCGGCCGAGCGCCTCCTCGACGAGCACGAGGCCGGTGGCAGAGGGACCGTCGTCACGAGGCTGCGGCCTGGCATCGTCGGGCAGGCGTCCGCAGGGAGCGCACTCCTCCGCTACGGTGTGCCCGCCCTCGTCCCGGCACAGGCCCTCGGCCTCCTTCCGCTGCTGCCCCTCGACCGCCGGTTGAAGGTTCCGGTCGTGCACTCGAGCGACGTGGCGGATGCCGTGCTCCGTGCCCTCACGAAGCGTGCCGCCGGGGCGTTCAACCTGGCCGCAGACCCGCCGGTGACGCCGGACGACATGGCAACCGCCCTCGGGGCTCGTCACGTCCACGTTCCCGCTGCTGCGGTCCGCGTCGCGATGTCGGCCGCGTGGCACGCGAGGGTCCAGCCGGTCGACCCGGGGTGGCTCGATCTCGGGTACTCCGTGCCGTTGCTCGACACCACCCGGGCGAGGTCGGTGCTCGGCTGGAGCCCAACGGTCGACGGCCCCTCCGTGCTGCTCGAGACCCTGGACGGCATGCGGGGGGCCGCCTCCGACCACACACCCGCGCTGCGCCGGCGGAGGGTGAGCGAGCAGCTGAGGAGGCTCGTGCGAGAGGGGCCGGTCAGCCATCGTCGCGAGCCCTGACGGCTCGCAGGCCTCCCCGCATTCAGAGGGCGGGCCCCGGGGGGTCGCCCAGGACTCACACCTCCTGTCGGGGGCGTGCGAGACACTGCGGGGATGGACCGATCAACAGCTCCCATCCAAGTTGTCATCGACGCCGTGGACCCCGCGGCGCTCAGCAGGTTCTGGGCCACCGCGCTCGCGGACCGGGGATATGACATCCCCGGGCCCCCCGGCGACTTCGAGGACTGGCCGGCCTTCCTGGCGGCCCAGGGCGTGCCGGAGGAGCGATGGAACGACGCCTCGGCGATCGAGGCGGAGGGGCACCCCCGGATCTTCTTCCAGCGGGTGCCCGAGGTGAAGGGCGTCAAGAACCGGGTCCACATCGACCTCCTCGCCGGGGGCGGGCCATCCGTGCCGCTCGAGGAGCAGCGTGAGCGCGTCGCGGCCGAGGTGACGCGGCTCGAGGGTCTGGGCGCGACCCGGCTCGAGGAGCATGCCGACCTGGGGGTGCACTGGGTGGTCATGCATGACCCCGAGGGCAACGAGTTCTGCGTCTGACGGACGGCGCCTTCGGCCATGGGCTCGGGGCGCAACTCCGTCGGACGACTCCTAGACCGGCGCCACCTCGGCCGGACCGCCCTCGCTCAGCGAGTCGGCGTCCTGGAGGCCCCAGCGACGGAACACCTCGATGACGATGAGCGCCACCGCCGCGATGACCGCGATCAGCAGGACACCCCCGGCGCTGGGGCGGTCACCGACGAGGAGGGCAAGGACCGCAAGCCCTCCCACGGCTGCGCGCAGAGCGGTTGCGTTGCGGCTGGCGAAGCGCGCGACCGACGCCAGCGCACCCGTCGGGCGGGAGGTCGCCCCGGCCAGCCGCGCCGGAACCCGCCGCACGGTGACGGCCCCCGTCGACGGCCCGGCGACCCACGCCGCAAGGGCGATGAGGAGGAAGAGCATGGCCAGGGAGCGCACTCCCAGCCGCAGCGGCATGGACACCGTGTCGAAGAGCACGGTCCCGACCTGGGGGACGAGGAGCAGCGCTTCGAGGTCGTCGAGATAGAGCGCGCGGAGCACCTGGACACCGAGCAACAGGAGGACGAGCGCACCGGTCACCATGGAGGCGCCGATCACGAGGGCCCGCCGACGGTTGGGCGCGACGGCCACCCCGGCGACGAGGAGCAGGATCGCCACGACGGGAAGCACCCACCGCAGGAGGTCGAGGATGCGGACGGCCGACTGGGCACTGGCGAGGCTCGTGCTGTCGAGGATGACGAACTGCGCGTTCACCGCTGGGATGCGGTCGGCGAACGGCACTCCTCGTTCCACGAGGACGGGTTTGATCGCCTCGATGAACGCCGCCAGGTTGACGGAGACTCGGCCCTCACTCACGGTCACCCCCTCGGTCGCGGTCTCCCCGGTCAGGGCGGCCACGAGGCTGGCGTGCGCCTCCCGGTTCGCGGCGACCCAGGCGTCCTCGAACGTCTGCGAGGCGACGAGCCGGGTGACCTGCTGCTCCGTGAACCCGTGGATGGCGTTGGAGATCGGCTCCGCGAACGTCGTGAGGTCGACGGGAAGGTCCTGGGTCACGCCCTCGACCCGCGGTCGCTCGGCCACCGCCTCGAGGGTGCGGGTGGTGAGCTCCTCGACCCGCAGGGCCTCGAAGACGGCGTCGGTGATGCGGCGGGAGATCTCCTCCTGCACGGCGGGGTCGTCCGCCAACGGGGCGACCATGGCCACGTACCGGTCGCTGTCGAGGATCGTGGTGCGGGTCCACGTGGCCAGCGCTGACAGGGGGGCCAGCAACGCGGCCAGCAGCATCAGGACGATCGCGGCAGTCCAGCGTCCTCGGCCGGCGCGGGATGCCGTGTCCGTCGGTCCCCTGCCGGCACCCTCGGCGCGCAGCCGTTCCAGCTCGGCCCGCTCCTCCGCGTCGAGGGCAGTGGTGCTCGAGTCGGTTGCCTGGGTCATGAGCGTCCTCTTCCGGTCCAGCGACGGGTTCCATGCCATTCCGGTTCGACGGTCGGTACCGCGTCACCCGCGAATCTAAGGAGGCGCTGCCCCCGGGTCGTCACCCAGCGAGGGTGACTCACCCTCCGGCTTCCCGCACGGCAGGCACGCGAGTGCCCGGCGGCACCGGCCGCCGGGCACTCGGTGACGTCGCTCAGCGGGCGGTGGCGTCCTGGGCGAGGAATCCGTCGATCTGGTTGATCGAGGACCGCGCACCCTCCTCCATCCCCATGTCCAGAACCGTCTGGAGCGCCTCTGCCGAGTCGTACGTGCTCATGTACACCGCTCGGGTGCCGCCGCCGACCGACTCGAACGCGTAGACGTTCTCCGAGATGGGGAGGTCGGGGTTCGGCGTCAGGTCCTCGTTCGCGAACCCGTCGCGGAAGGTGATCCGGCTGCCCTGCTCGACCCCGGTGATGTCCCAGTAGCCGGCGAACTTCTCACCCTCGGGCGAGGTCATGAAGTAGGTGGTGCGGCTGCCGGGGCGCAGGTCGTGGTCGACGAAGGTCGCCGGGTAGTCGGGCGGGCCCCACACCTGCTCCAGCTGGCGCGGGTCCTCGTAGAGCGACCAGACGCGCTCGACGGGAGCGGCGAACTCGGCCGTGATCGTCAGGGTGCGGTTGTCGACGTCCTTGGTGATGTCGGTGACAGGCATGTCAGTTCTCCTCGGTGAGTAGTGCCTCGATACGGGCGACCCGCCCCCGCCACACGCCCTCGAGCTCGTCGAGCATCGAGGCGACGGACCGGACCGCCTGCACGTCGCCGCTGGCCAGCTGTTCGCGGCCGTTGCGCCGCTTGGTCAGCAGGCCGGCCTTCTCCAGGACGGCGACGTGCTTCTGGACGGCGGCGAAGCTCATGTCGTACTTCGCGGCCAGGGTGGTGACCGAGTGCTCCCCGGCCAGCACGCGACGCAGGATGTCGCGCCGCGTGCGGTCGGAGAGCGCGTGGAACATGGCGTCCGCCGTGTCCTCGGTGGTCTCGTTCACGGGGACAATGTACAACCAAATGGTTGTACATTGTCAAGGCGTCGGCGAAGAATGGGTGCCGGGGGGTCAGGTGACCGAGAGCGGCCCGGGGAGCGGAGCAGCGTGCACCACCGTCAGCTCGGAGACCGCTCGGGTGAGCACCACGTAGAGCCGACGCAGGCCGGTGCGCTCGTCCGGCTCGGCCGCGGCGATGGCGGCGGGCTCCACCACGACGACGCGGTCGAACTCGAGCCCCTTGGTGATGCTCGCCGGCACGAGCTCGACCTGGTGGTCCGCGTCGTCTCCGTGGTCGGCGTCGAGTCTGCCGTGCGGCATCCCGGCTGACGTCAGGGCGGTACTGAGCGGAGCCAGGTCGGTGTCCACGGCGATGACTCCGACCGAGCCGGGCTCACGGGCAGCCGCGCGCACGGCATCCGTCACCGCCTCGAGCCGGCGATCCGCGTCGGTCGGCACGATCGTCAGCCGACCGGGGTCGTCGCGCACGGACGCCGGCGCCACGATGTCCGGCGCCATGTGCGGCAGCAGTCGTGCGGCGAACTCGATCACGAGGCTCGGCACCCGGAACCCGCGGTCGAGGACGACGAGCTCGTGGGCCCCGCGTCCCAGGTGGCGCATCGCCTCCTCCCACGACTCCGTGGCCCACGGCGTCGTGCCCTGCGCGATGTCGCCGAGCACGGTGAGGGACCCGGTCGACGCACGACGGCCGACGGCTCGCAGCTGCATCGGCGACAGGTCCTGTGCCTCGTCGAGCACGAGGTGGCCGAGGCTCGGGGTGCGGTCGAGGAGGTCCGCCACCTCGTCGAGGAGCGCCATGTCGGCCGGGCTCCACCGGGCGGCGCCCTTGGTGCGGGGCGAGTCGGTCCACAGCAGCGACCGCTGCTCGTCGCCGGTGAGGATGCCGTCGGCGGCCGCAGCGAGTGCGGCGGCATCCGAGAACAGCGTGAAGAGGACGCCTGCGGGGTCCAGGACCGGCCACAGGCTCCGGACACAGGCGCTGACAGGGGTGGATCGGGCGATGGAGTCCTGGACGCGGTCGTCGGGGGAGTCCCCCGAGCGCTCCATCTGCAGGAGGACGCGGTGGGCCAGGCGCTGCGGGAGGAGCTCCCGAGCGGCGGAGTAGCGCACGCCGCGAGCGATGAGGGCGTCGACCTCGTCCTGGATGTCCGTGGGTGCCACTCGCCAACGGCGTGACCCGCGCGGAACCACCAGCGGTTCCTCGGCTCGGCGCAGATGTGACCAGACGGCTCGGCGCAGCACCTCCGCGAGGCGGGCGTCGCCCTTGAGGTGCGCCACCCCTGTCGATTCCGTCGCACGGACTCGGCCGTGCTCGAGGAGGGAGCCGATCGTCGAGTGGCGCACCCGCAGCTCGCCGAGGGACGGGAGCACGGCGCCGATGTGGTCGAGGAAGGCGTGGTTGGGTCCGACGACGAGGACGCCTGAGCGGTCGAGCTGGGACCGGAAGGCATAGAGCAGCCAGGCGGCCCGGTGCAGGCCGACGGCCGTCTTGCCGGTACCCGGGGCCCCTTGGACGCAGATGCTCGTCGAGAGGTCGCTGCGGACGATCTCGTCCTGCTCGGGCTGGATCGTCGAGACGATGTCGCGCATCGGCCCCGCCCTCGGCCTCTCGATCTCGGCCGCGAGGATCGCGCTGTGGTCGGTGGTGCCGCCCTGGGTGAGGCGCTCGTCCTCGTAAGCCGTGAGACGACCCCGGTCGACCCCGAACCGTCGGCGCAGCTCGACGCCCATCGGGTCGGCCGGGGACGCGCGGTAGAAGGCCGTCGAGATCGGTGCGCGCCAGTCGACGACGACGGGGTCACCGCTGTCGTCGGAGACGTGCCGACGCCCGATGTGGAACGTCTCGACGGTGTCGGGGGTGCGAACGTCGATGCGGCCGAAGAACAGCGTGGTGCGAGGGTCGTCGGTGAGCGAGGCCACTCGCCGGGCGAGGACGCGTCCGAGGAGCTCGCTCGCGTACGCGTCGCCGGCGGTCGAGGCGTCGAGGCGGTCGGCCGCCTCGCGCATCCGGCGCAGCTCGTCACGGGCGTGGTCGAGGTGGGCCTGCTCGCGGGCCAGCACGTCGGTGGAGGGTGATTCTCCACCGGTGGTGGCGGCGCTCTCGGTGGCCTGGGCGGAGTCGGCGGACTGCGCAGACACGGCGGAGCCACCTCTCGATTCGGGGTTGGTTCGCATGCTGGCGAACCGACGATGGTACACCGGGGGTGCGGTCGTCGAAAGAGCTCAGGATGACGTGAGGTCGTCGATGCTCGCGAGCCGAACCACGTCGGATGCCGTGCTGGCGAGCTCGGAGTCGACGGTGACGAGGGCGTCGGCCTGGAGCGTGGCGACGGCGAGCACCTCGTCGAGCAACAGCTGCAGGGCCTGCGATCGGACGGCGTTCGT
>CALCXF010000024.1 GCA_937907685.1 uncultured Nostocoides sp. | reverse complement strand
GTAGAGGATCGTCACGCCGTACTTCTCGATGAGCTCCCACCAGCGGCCCTGGTGCGGGGTGTCGGGAGTCCCCTCGTACATCAGCTGCGTCGCGCCGTTGGCGAGGGGTCCGTAGACGATGTACGAGTGGCCGGTCACCCAGCCGACGTCGGCGGTGCACCAGTAGACGTCGGACTCGGGATGCACGTCGTGGACGACGGCGTTCGTGTAGGCCACCTGGGTCAGGTAGCCGCCACTCGTGTGGAAGATGCCCTTCGGCTTACCCGTCGTGCCGCTGGTGTAGAGGATGAACAGGGGGTGCTCGCTGTCGAAGGGCTGTGGCTCGTGCGACGCCGCTTGCCTGTCGACGAGGTCGTGCCACCAGACGTCGCGGCCTTCGGTCCACTCGACGTCGGTGTCGGTGCGCCGGACGACGAGCACCTTGTCGACCGGGTTGTCATAGCGGAGCGCCTCGTCGACGGCGCCCTTGAGTGGTGACGACTTGCCGCGCCGGAACTGCCCGTCGGCGGTGACGACGACCTTGCACTGTGCATCGTCGATCCGGGTGTGCAGCGCCTCGGAGGAGAACCCGCCGAAGATGACCGAGTGGGGGGCTCCGAGGCGGGCGCACGCCAACATGGTGAACACCGTCTCCGGGATCATCGGCATGTAGATGGCGACGGTGTCCCCCTCGCCGACACCCAGCTCCGCCAGCGCGTTCGCCGTCTTGGCCACCTCGCGCTGGAGGTCGGCGTAGGTGATGGTCCTCGTGTCGCCTCCCTCCCCCTCGAAGTGGATCGCGACGCGCTCCCCGTTGCCGGCCTCGACGTGCCGGTCCACACAGTTGTAGGCGACGTTGAGCCGGCCGCCGACGTACCACTTCGCGAAGGGGGCGTCGTCCCAGTCGAGCGTGCGCTCGAAGTCGGTGGCCCAGGTGAGCCGCGCCCGGGCCTGCTCCGCCCAGAACCCCTCCGGGTCCTCGTCCGCGCGGTCGAACAGGTCGGCGGTGCCGACGGCCTGTGCGGCGAACGCGGGGTCGGGGGCGAAGTTCATCTCGTGCGCGTGGCTGGACAGGCTGTCGTCGGTCACGGCGTGCTCCTCCTCGTTGAGTGACTGGGCCAAGCCAACCCGCAAGCGGGTCACCGGGCAACCGCCGGTGCGTCGGATGCCGGTGGGCGGGCGCCGCGTGCGACGAGCGGGCGGCGTGGTGGGACAGCTGCTGCGGAGCCCGTGGGACCTCGCCTCCGCACCCACCTCCGTGCATCATCGTTCCACCAGACATTGTGCCCACCCTTCGGCGCGCGAGGGTGGCGAAACTGTGCGCGGTTTGACCAGAGTGTCGGGCATCGGTTCCATCGCGTCGGGTTCCGTGGCACCGTCGGGAGACCGGCCCACGAGGCCACGATCACTCACGAGGAGGTGAGCGGGGTGTTCGAGGATGGACAGCTCTATTCAGCAGTGACGACCGACGCCCACGGACAGGTCGAGGTGCACCTGGGGGAGAACCACCCGGGCTTCACGGACCCGGCATACCGGGCCCGCCGCGGTGACATCGCGGCCGCGGCACTGGCCCGCCGCCCGGACGACCCGGTGCCGACGATCGACTACACCGACGAGGAGCAGGGCATCTGGCGGCTGGTCTCCGCCGAGCTGGCGCCCAAGCACGAGAAGTACGCGCACTCGGAGTTCCTCGCCGCCAAGGCGGCGCTCGGGCTGCCGACCGACCACGTTCCCCAGCTCACGGAGGTGAGCGAGCGGCTGGAGCCGCTGACCGGCTGGCGCTACCAGTCCGCCCCCGGACTGGTGCCGTTGCGCGAGTTCTACGCCGACCTCGGTCGCCGGACGTTCAACTCGACGCAGTACCTGAGGCACCCGAGCCAGCCGCTCTACACGCCCGAGCCGGACATCATCCACGAGGTCATCGGGCACGGGAACCAGCTGGCCAGCCCGCGCTTCGCCGCCATCACCGAGGCGGCCGGCAGGGCCAGCGAACGGCTCGAGTCCGACGAGGCGATGCAGTTCGTCGCGGACGTCTTCTGGTTCTCCATCGAGTTCGGCGTCATCGCCGAGGACGGTGAGACCAAGGCCTACGGTGCCGGCATCCTCTCCAGCTACGGGGAGATGGACGAGTTCCGGAAGATGGACATCCGCCCTCTCGACCTCCGCGTCATGGGAACGCTCAACTACGACATCACGGCATACCAGCCGGTCCTCTTCCGCGCCGAGAGCCTGGCGCACCTGGAGGACGTCGTGGGCGGGTTCTTCTCGACGGTGGACGACGAGCTCGCCGCCCGGCTGCGCGCGGAGGCCTCGGCCGCGGTCTGAGAACGCGAGCGCACCTGCTGGCCCCGGCCGCCGTCGATGACGCCGGCCGGGCCAACGATCACCAGCGGTGGGCGACGTCGACGACGAGCCGACTGCGGTTCGTCGAGGCGTCGTACAGCGTGAAGACCCGGTGGGGCAGGCGTGCGCGGACGCCCAGCGCGAGAGTCGTGTAGCCCTCGAACGAACCGGCCCACTTCACCTGGCGGAAGGTCGTGAAACCCGCGACCGACGGCATCGACGGGACGCTCGTCGCTCCCTTGTGGGCCACGACGGCGAGCCGAGCACCTCCCGTGACGGGGACCGGGAAGCCGGACCCGTCGGACAGCACCGTCGTGACGTACCGGACGTCGAAGCCGGGAGCCGGGCCCGTCATGTCGAGGACCAGCCGGTCGAAGCATGCATGCCGGCCGGCGCGGACCCCGTAGACGCGACCCGAGGTGAGGGGAGCGGAGGTCTTCGCGAGCGACCCCCACGTGATGCCGCAGTAGGGGGCGGCGGTGGCGGCCCCGGAGGTGGTGGCGGTCCGCGCGGTGGTCGCGGTCCCGGCGCCCGAGGCGGTCGGGACGGCGAGCAGGGCGGCGGTGGCCGCTGTGGCCGCGAGCGCGGCGATGGCACGGGCACCCCTTCGGGTGCGCGTGGGGCTGGTGGTCGGACGCCACATGGCGGGTCTCCTTCTCGTCGTTGGACACCCTTGTGACGCTTGAGCCGGCCCGGCGGTTGACCGAGTGCGACGCTGTGTTCGGCTGGACGGCATACAGCGGCCGCGGAGGGAAGGATCCACTCCACGGCCGCTGCGTCTGCGGTGAGGCGGTGCCTCAGTGCTCGACGGCCGAGGCGACACCGTGGCCGGTGAGGCTGCGCACCTCCATCTCGGCGTACTTGCGTGCGTTGTGCTCCTTGCTCGTGACCGAGCCGAGCCAGCCGAGGAAGAAGGCGAGCGGGATCGAGACAAGGCCCGGGTTGTCGAGCGGGAACCAGTGGAAGTCGATCGCCGTGTTCGTGATCATCGACGGACTGGGTCCGCCCTCGACCAGAGGCGGTTTTCCGGACACGACGGGGCTGAAGATGATGAGCACCAGCGAGCTGATCAGCCCTCCGTAGATCGAGAACAGCGCTCCGCGGGTGTTGAAGCCCTTCCAGAACAGCGAGTACAGGATCGTCGGCAGGTTCGCGCTCGCAGCGATCGCGAAGGCCAACGCCACGAGGAACGCGATGTTCTGGTTCTTGGCGAAGATGCCTCCGGCGATGGCGACGGCGCCGATGACGATCGCCGCGATGCGCGCGACCCGGACCTCCTGGTCCTGGGTCGTCTCTCCGCGCTTGAAGACCTCCTTGTAGAGGTCGTGGGCGAAGGTCGCCGACGACGTGATGGTCAGTCCGGCGACGACGGCGAGGATCGTCGCGAAGGCGATGCCCGAGATGACGCCGAGCATCACCGACCCGCCGAGCTCGTAGGCGAGCAGGGGAGCCGCGGAGTTGGCCTTGCCAGGTGCGGCGTTGATCGCCTCGGGACCGACGAGCGCCGCAGCGCCGTAGCCGACCACCAGGGTGAGCAGGTAGAACCCGCCGATGAGCCAGATCGCCCACTCGACCGACTTGCGCGCCTGCTTGCTCGTCGGGACCGTGTAGAACCGCTGGAGGACGTGCGGCAGGCCTGCGGTGCCGAGGACGAGCGCCATCGAGAGCGAGATGAAGTCGATCTTCGTCGTCGTGTTGACGCCGTACTTCAGGCCGGGCTCGAAGAGCTTCTCACCCGCTGGCGAGTTGTTCGCCGCGTCCTGGAACAGGGCGGAGAAGCTGAACCCGTACTGGCCGAGCACCCACACCGTGATCACGGCGGTGCCGGCGATGAGGAGGACGGCCTTGATGATCTGAACCCAGGTCGTGCCCTTCATGCCGCCGATGAGGACGTAGGCGATCATGATGATGCCGACGAGCGCGATGACGGCGTTCTGAGCTGCCTCCCCGGTGACTCCGAGGAGCAGGGAGACCAGACCGCCAGCCCCGGCCATCTGGGCGAGCAGGTAGAAGAACGAGACGGTGAGCACGGAGATCGCGGTGGCGATGCGCACGGGGCGCTGCCTGAGGCGGTACGACAGCACGTCGGCCATCGTGAACCGGCCGGTGTTGCGCATGAGCTCGGCGACGAGCAGCAGCGCGACGAGCCACGCGACGAGGAACCCGATCGAGTAGAGGAAGCCGTCGTAGCCGGTGAGCGCGATGGCACCGGCGATGCCGAGGAAGGAGGCCGCCGAGAGGTAGTCGCCCGCGATGGCGATGCCGTTCTGGCGACCGGAGAAGGCTCCGGAGGCGGTGTAGTACTGCTCCGCCGTCTTCTTGCCCGAGGAGACCCGGATGACGATCGTCAGGGTGATGATGACGAACGCGGCGAAGATCGCGATGTTGAGCGCGGGCGAGCCCACCGAGGTGGCCTCGGCGAACGGGAGGGTCAGCGCCATGTCAGTGCTCCTTCATGCCGTCGAGCCGGGCACCGAGGGCGTCCGCGAGGGGATCCAGCTCGCGGTTGGCCCAGCGGGCGTAGATGAACGTGATGGCGAAGGTCGTGACGAACTGGCCGAGGCCGAAGAGCAGGCCCACGGTGATGGTGCTGTCGTCACCACCCACGCGCTGGCCCATGAAGTCCGGCGCGAAGATCGAGAGCAGGACGTAGAGGAAGTACCAGGCGAGGAAGAACGCGGTCATCGGGAAGACGAACCCGCGGAACTTCTTCCGTAGCGCCTGGAACTCGGACGTGGACTGCAGTTCGAGGTACGCGTCCTCTTGCTGCGTGCGAGCCTCGTTGCTCACGGGTCACCTCCAGGGTCGGATGTCCGGACCCTGTGGCCCGGCTCGGCCCAAGGCTGGGCGGATGCCGGTGCCCGTGTGGAGTGTCGCGACCGGCCGTTCCGGTGGGCGGGGCGACGGCGCGATGTGCGGTGCGTCACAGTGCGCCGAGCGGCGCGCGTCGCGCGACGAGCGGTGAGCGGTGAACGGTGGATCGGGGAGCGGAGGCGCGGGTCGCGCCCTGTTCGGGGCCTGCTCGTTCGGCCGCAGGAGCGGCATGATGGCTGGGTGCGCGCACTGCGGAAGGTCATTGCGGGTCCTGGTCTCGAGCTCGTGGAGGTTGCCGAGCCGGAGTGCGGTGACAAGGACGTCAAGGTGAGGGTGCTGCGGGCCGGCCTGTGCGGCACGGACCTCCACCTCGAGGAGTGGGACGAGTGGGCGGCCGAGAAGGTGCGGGTGCCGATGACCATCGGCCACGAGTTCTTCGGTGAGGTGGTGGAGGTGGGGGCCGACGTCGACCACATCGCCGTGGCGGACCGCGTCTCCGGGGAGGGCCACGTGGTCTGCGGTTTCTGCCGCAACTGCCGGGCCGGCCGGCGACACCTCTGCCACCACACGATCGGCATCGGGGTCGACCGTGACGGTGCCTTCGCGGACTACGTCGTCATCCCGGCGACCAACGCCTGGGTCCAGGAGGCGGACCTCGACCCGGAGCTCGGCGCCCTCTTCGACCCGCTGGGGAACGCGGTGCACACGGCGCTGCAGTGGCCCGTCGTCGGCGAGGACGTGGTCGTCACGGGCGCCGGTCCGATCGGCGTCATGGCGACCGCCGTCGTGCGGCACGCGGGAGCGCGCCGGATCTGCGTCACGGACCTCTCGGCGGAGCGGCTCGCGCTCGCCAAGGCGGCCGGCGCGGACCTCGTCGTCGACGTCTCGGCGGGGGGGACGCTGCGCGAGGCGCAGGTGGCGCTCGGCATGGCGGAGGGGTTCGACATCGGCCTCGAGATGTCGGGGTCGCCCAGAGCCGTCGAGGACATGCTCGCCAACATGAACCACGGCGGCCGCGTCGCCATGCTCGGGCTGCCCAAGGACCGCTACGCCATCGACTGGGGCAGGGTCATCACGCACATGATCACGCTCCGGGGGATCTACGGCCGCGAGATGTACGAGACGTGGTACCTCATGGGGTCCATGCTCGCGACGTCACCCGAGCTGCGGGCGGCCGTGTCCTCCGTCATCACCGGACGGTATGCCGCTCGCGACTGGCAGTCGGCGTTCGACGAGGCCCGGTCCGGGCAGGGCGGCAAGGTCGTCCTCGACTGGAGCTGACCGCTCCGCCCCCCGCCTCCCCGACTTCGTCTGCCAGAGTGCTGGTGACACGCGGTTCCGGCGGCGTGTCACGGCATACGCACAGACGAGGTGGGGGAGGACCCCAGGAGGAGGCGACGTGTACGGCGCTGTGAAGGACGAGCTGGCGGCCACGCTGAAGGAGATCGAGGAGGCCGGCCTCTACAAGCGCGAGCGCGAGCTCACCAGCCCGCAGTCCTCGCACGTCGCCACGACCAGCGGCGAGGCGCTCAACTTCTGCGCCAACAACTACCTCGGCTTCGCCGACCATCCCGAGGTGGTCGCGGCGAGCCGGGAGGCGCTCGACACGTGGGGCTTCGGCATGGCGTCGGTGCGTTTCATCTGCGGCACCCAGTCCCAGCACACCCTGCTCGAGGCCCGCCTCTCGGAGTTCCTCGGGACGGAGGCGACGATCCTCTACAGCTCCTGCTTCGACGCCAACGGTGGCGTCTTCGAGGTGCTGTTCGGCGCGGAGGACGCGATCGTCTCCGACGAGCTGAACCACGCGTCGATCATCGACGGCATCCGCCTGTCCAAGGCTGCGCGCTTCCGGTACCGCAACGCGGACATGGCCGACCTGCGCAGCCAGCTCGAGGCGGCCCGCGCGGGTGGCGCGCGCCGGGTGTGCGTCGTCACGGACGGCGTCTTCTCGATGGACGGGTCGTTCGCCCCGCTCGACGAGATCTGCGACCTCGCCGAGGAGTTCGGGGCGATGGTGCTCGTCGACGACTCCCACGCGGTGGGGTTCGTCGGCGGGGGCGGCCGTGGGACCCCCGAGCTGTTCGGCGTGCTGGACCGCGTCGACATCCTCACCGGCACGCTCGGAAAGGCGCTCGGCGGCGCGTCGGGTGGCTACGTCGCCAGTCACCGTGAGGTCGTCGAGCTGCTGCGCCAGCGGTCGCGGCCGTACCTGTTCTCGAACTCCGTGGCGCCTGCCGTTGTCGCCGGGTCGCTCAAGGCGCTCGACCTCGTGTCCGGGTCCAGCGAGGCGCGGGAGAGGTTGCGCGCCAACGCCGCCCTCTTCCGTGAGCTCATGACGGGGGCCGGGTTCGAGCTCCTGCCCGGAGCGCACGCGATCACCCCCGTGATGTTCCCCGGCGACGACGGCGCGCGGCGAGCGGTGGAGATCGCCGACCACATGCTCGGCAACGGTGTCTACGTCATCGCCTTCAGCTTCCCCGTGGTTCCGCGGGGCAGGGCGCGGATCCGCGTGCAGCTCTCGGCCGCGCACTCAGAGGCCGACGTCCGCACGTGTGTCGACGCCTTCGTGGCGGCACGCGACGCGGTGGGCTGACCCGGCGGACCACCCCCGGCCGGGTCGGTCTCACTCCGGCAGGCGCGACCGGGCGAGGGCCACGCGCTCCGGGGTGTGCAACCGCACCATCGTCCGGGTGGTCCCCGCCGGAATGCGCCCGGGCGTCGCCAGCGAGACGATGACAGCGGTCGCGAGGGCGAGCGGCGTGGCCCACATCGCCGGGTTGGCGAGGATGGCCCCAGCCCAGCCGCCGAGGTCGTCGACGACCATCGTCGTCATGATCGAGCCGAGCGCCGCCGTGCCGCCGACGAGCAGACCGGCCATCGCCCCCCACGTCGAGAGCCGGCGCCACCAGACGCCCAGCATGATCAGGGGCGCGAACGTCGCTGCCGCGAGGGCGAACGCGAGACCCACCGTCGTGGCCAGCCCTAGGGGCTCGGCCACGCGGCTGAGCACGTACGGCACGAGGACTGCCAGCACCGCCGATATCCGGAACCCCCGGATGCCGGGCACGTCACCGCCGGCGAAGCGGGCGAGTCGCGGGCGCAACAGCTCCTGGTCGATGACGCCGGTGACCGACATCGCCAGTCCGGATGCCGTGGAGAGGAATGCGGCGAACGCCCCGCCGGCCAGCATGGCCGTGAGCAGCTGGCCGGTGAGACCGTCGACGAAGGTCTCCGGGAGCCGGAGCACGATGGTGTCCGAGCCGACCCCTGCGGGCAGCGTCGGATACGCGACCCGGCCCAGCGCCGCGTAGATCGGCGGCAGGAGGTAGAAGGTCCCGAGGAGGGCGATGACCGTCACCGTCGTCCGCCTCGCGCCGACGCCGTCGGGGTTCGTGTAGTAGCGCACGAGGACGTGCGGAAGACCCATGGTGCCCAGGCACAGAGCAAGGACGATGGACACGGTGCGGTAGGTCGGGTGGTCGTCGGGCGACGTGGGCGAGAGCGGGACGTGCCATGACGGGTCGACCTGGGGAGACGGAGACCCCGAGCGGAACCACAGGGCGAGAAGCACGAACGCGGGCACCGCGAGCGCGGTGAGCTTGATCCAGTACTGCATCGCCTGGACGAGGGTGATCGAGCGCATGCCGCCCGCACCGACCGCGAGGGCGATGACGACCATGACGACGAAACCGCCGGCCCACGCCGGAGCACCCGTGACGAGGGTGAGCGTGAGGCTCGCGCCCTGGAACTGCGGGATGAGGTAGAGACAGCCGATCCCGATGACGAGGGCCGACGACACGAGCCGGATGGCCCGTGACCCGAGCCTCGCCTCGGCGAAGTCCGGAAGGGTGTAGGCCCCCGAACGCCGCATCGGTGCCGCCACGATGACGAGCAGGACGAGGTAGCCGAGGGTGTAGCCCACCGGGAGCCACACCATGTCGACGCCCTGGTCGTAGATGAGCCCGGCGACGCCGAGGAAGCTCGCCGCCGACAGGTACTCCCCACCGATCGCGGAGGCGTTGAGCCGAGGCGACACGGTGCGACCGGCGACGTAGAAGTCGCTGGTCCGGCGGGACAACCGCAGCCCGAGACCGCCCACCGCGAGGGTGGTGAGGCAGACGAGGACGACCGCCGCGAGCGAGAGCGGGTTGCTCACGGCGACTCGACGACCTCGGTGAAGTCCTGCTCGATGCGCTCCGCCTGCCTCGTGTACCAGCGGGCGAGGAACCACGCCGACGGGTACACGGCGACACCGAGGACCAGCCACGGGAAGCGGATGCCGAGCACGGAGAGTCCCCGGGTCGCGGGCACGAGGGTCAGGACGACCGGAAGCGCCGACAGCCCGACGGTGGTGAGGGCGAGCACCGCGACGGACAGGCGCAGCTGGGCGCGCATGAGCCCGTCGAGGTAGACGGCACCGAGCCGGGTCTGCTCGTCGAGGTCCTTGGCCACCGGTCGCGACCGCATCGGAGCGGCGCCACGCCGTGAGCTGGTCACCCGCACGCGCTGCGGCGGTCCGACCGGTGGCGATGTCACCGGTCAGGAGCCGTTCGGCCGGCGGTCGCCGATCGGACGGCGCAGGAGGGTGTCCCGCAGCTCCTTGGTGTGTCGACGGCTCACCTGCAGCTCGACCGCGCCCACGACCACGGAGCACCGTCCGTGGTCCATGCGTACCTCGCTCACGTGAGGGAGCGCGACGAGGGTGCTGCGATGGATCCGGACGAAACCGTGCTCGCCCCACCGCTCCTCGAGCACGCTGAGCGGCACCCGGACGAGGTGGGAGCCGGTGTCGGTGTGCAGACGGGCGTAGTCACCGTGGGCCTGCGCGTAGCGGATCTGGTTGCGGGTGATGAAACGGGTGACTCCACCGAGCTCCACCGGGATGGTCTCGTCCTCGAGGACCGTCGCGGCGTCGCCGTTGGCGTCCGTGCCACCGGTCCCGCGCTCGCTCTGGGCGACGACGACGCGGCGGATCGCCTCGGAGAGGCGCTCCTGGCGGACCGGCTTCATGACGTAGTCGGTGGCGGCCAGCGCGAACGCGTCCACGGCGTGCTGGTCGTGCGCGGTGACGAAGACGATCTGCGGTCGCACGCGAAAGCGCGATATCACCCGGGCGAGGGCCATGCCGTCGAGCCCCGGCATCGAGACGTCGCTGAAGACGACGTCGACGTCCCGGCCGTCGAGCACCTGAAGCGCCTCGGTCCCCGACGAGGCGGTGATGACCTCGGCGATGCGCTCGTCCCGGCCGAGCAGGTAGCCCAGGTCGGACAGGGCCGGCAGCTCGTCGTCGACGACGAGCGCGGTCAGCCCCACGCCGTTGGTGGACATGCGCCGAAGCCTACGACCAGAGCTAGGACCCGGCGTGGATACCAGGAGCGAACTTCGGGACCCGGAACGTCACCTTCGTCCCCGCTCCCTCGGCCGTCTCGACGACGAGGCCGAACTCGTCGCCGTAGACCTGTCGGAGCCGCGCGTCGACGTTGCCCAGACCGACCGAGTCGCTCCCGTTCGCACCGTCGAGGATGTGGCGGATGCGGTCGGGGTCGCTGCCCACGCCGTCGTCCTCGATGGAGATCTCGGCGTCTGACCCGCGGTCACGCGCGGTGATCGTCACGTGACCGGTGCCCTCCTTCGTCGCGAGGCCGTGGCGGACGGCGTTCTCCACGAGGGGTTGCACGGCGAGGTAGGGCACCGTCACCGGCAGGACCTCGGGCGCGACGAGGAGGGAGATCTCGAGCCGCTCGCCGAAACGGGCCTGCTCGAGGACCAGGTAGCGCTCGACGTTGCGGAGCTCCTCGGCCAGCGTCGTGAACGGCCCCCCCGTGCGCAGCGCGTATCGGGTGAAGTCGGCGAAGTCGTTGAGCAGCTCTCGCGCACGGTCCGGGTCGGTGCGGACGAAGGACGCGATAGCGGCGAGGCTGTTGTAGATGAAGTGGGGACTGATCTGGGCACGCAGGGCGCGCAGCTCTGCCTCCATCACCCGCGTGCGGGTGCGGGCCAGCTCGGCCAGGGCGAGCTGGCTGGAGACCCAGGCGGCCACCTCCTCCGTGGCACGGGCCAGGCCCGGCGAGGGCTGCTCGGTCCACGCCGTCAGTGTCCCCATGACCAGGTCGTCCATGACGAGCGGCGCCGTCACCGCGGTGCGGACCGGGCAGTCGGGGTCACCACAGGTGATGACGGCGCCGTCGTGGACGACGGTGCGCCCGCTGGTGCGGGTCTGGTCACCCAGCTCGAGCGCCTGGCGTCGGTGGTGCTCACCGGTCCCCGTCCACGACAGCACGCCGCCGCTGTCGGACAGGGACACGGCATGGGCGCCGAGGATGGACAGCAGGTGGCGCCCGGCTCGTTCCGCGGCGTCGGGAGTCAGGCCGTCGCCGAGGTGCTGCGACGCGAGGGACGCCGTGTGCAGCGTGGCGTAGGTGGCCCGGTCGACCTCGGACAGGAAGCCACGCCGGCGGCTGCGGCGGAGCAGCCACACCGCCAGCCAGAGCAGGAGCATCGTGGCGACGACGACGACCGCCGTAGGCCAGTGGATGCCTTCGCGCATGACCTCACCATAGGGTCGGGCCCGGGAGCGCCCTGACCCACGAACCGGAGGTACCCGTGACGGAGCTCGACGATGCGCTCGCGGTCGCGTGGGACGCCGGGCCTGCCACGGCATCCGGCTCGATGGCCGTCGGACGGGCCCACGTCGGGGATGGCTGGTCGATCGGGCACGCCCTCAACGGCGGCATCCTCATGGCGCTGGCGACCTCTGCGCTCGGCGAGGGCCTGTCCGGCCACGGCCATCCCGAACCCCTCACGTGGAGCGCCACATTCCTGTCCGCGGCGCAGGCCGGCGAGGTGGAGGTGCACGTCGAGGTTCTCCGCGTCGGCCGCAGCCTGTCCACCGCCCAGGCGCGGCTCATCCAGCAGGCCGATGGCGGGCCGGTGGAGCGCGTCCGGCTCCTGGCATCCCTCGGCGACGCATCGCGCACCGATCCGGTCCACCGGTCGCCCCGGCCACCCGACCTGCCGCGACCCGAGGCCTGCCTGCCCGCCACGCGTCAGTCCTCACCGCTGGCGGAGCGCATCACGATGCTCGACCGCCTCGACGTGCGGGTCGACCCGTCGACCGCGGGGTTCGCCGTCGGTCAGCCGTCGCGTCGTGGCGTGATCCGCGCGTGGCTTCGGATGCGTGACGGCCGCGAGCCCGATGTCGCGATGCTTCCCTACGCCGTCGACGCCCTGATGCCGGTCGCCTTCGACCTCGGTGTGCCCGGCTGGGCGCCGACTCTCGAGCTGACCGGCCAGGTGCTCGGGCGCCCGGCGCCGGGGTGGCTCGTCGCCGAGCTCACGACGGACACGGTCGTGGGTGACCTCCTCGTCGAGGACGCAGCAGTGTGGGACTCGACCGGCCGCCTGGTCGCTCGCTCACGTCAGCTCGCCGGGGTCCGGCTGCCCGCGAACTAGTCTGCCCGGATGCCCCCCGAGAGACCGGCCACGGACGCCGTACTCCGGCTCGCATCGATTCCCGGCGTCCCCGAGCAGGTCGAGGCGGCTCGGGAGGCGTGCACTCGCCTGCGCTGGCACGAGGCGCTGCGCCGACGCATCCCGGAGGCCGCGGCGGAGTCCCGAGTCCGCGGGGCTGCGGCGAGCGGCGAGCTGGAGGGCGCGTCGGTCCCGGTCCACGTGGTGCGGGAGATCGTCATGGGCGCCTCGACCTGGTCGCCCTCCCCAGACCCGGTCGAGCGCACCATGCGCGGCGTCGTCGCGGCCACCGCGGAGACGGAGCACGTTCGCGCTGTGGTGCTCACCGCGCCGCTCCAGGCCCTGGCGCGATTGCACACGGCCGCTGCGCGCGGGCTCGTCGAGGCGGACGCACTCGGGCGGCCGCGGATGCCGGGTGAGCACTGCGCCGAGCTCACCGACCTCGGCCCGGCCCCGGACGGGGCGCAGGTGGCGGTCCGGCTGCGTGCCGTGGCCGACGTCCTGCTCAGCACCCCGCGACTGCCGGTCGTCGTGGCCGCCGCGATCGTGCACGCCGAGCTCGCGACGGTCCGGCCGTTCGTGCGCGGCAATGCGGTCGTCGCGCGCGCGCTCGACCGGGCCGTTGTCCAGGCGGGAGGCCTCGACCCCACCGGGGTGGCAGTGACCGAGGCCGGCCACGGCGCAGCCGGAGGGGCGGCCTACCTCGGCGCCCTCGCGGCATACGGGCGGGGCGACGTCGCCGGAGTGGGCCTCTGGATCACGCACTGCTGCAGCGCCGTCCGTGCGGCCGCCGCCGAGGGCGAACGCGTGGCGGATGCCGTGCTCGCCGGTCGGCTCGACCGCTGACCCTTGTCGGGGCGGCTCGATGGGGGTAGAACGGAACTGGACGGGTAACCCTCGGGGAACCGTCTGAACGACAGAGCTACCGCGGGACGAACGGGTACCCACGCGCGGGCAGTCCACGTATGGACCGACCGTGGTGGGCTGGACCCACTGCGACGACGGCATGGAGCACGCCTGGTCGCCCGGGAGGTCCGCGGCGGGACGACGCCTCCATCCGCTGAACGGGTGGAGGCGCCGTCGTGTGCGGTCGGTGGGGCGGCCGGAGCGCGCCAGGTGGTGCGCTGAAGCACTGATCCGTGGGAAGCCGGCATCGTCGAGGTCGTCAAAGATTAAACGTCGTGCCCCCAACCTTCGGATTCCGTTGTCTTGTGGGGTTCCTTAGAACGAGTTCGACAGGTCAGGACGGAGGGTTGCGGTGGGACCCCGTCATGAGACACGATGTTCTCACTCGCTCCCCTTCGGGGTTGAGCGAACGGCGGACCGGCTTCTCCCCCCCGGAGCTCGGCTCGCCGACGGCCCCGGTTGTCCCCCCGACCGGGGCCGTCCCATGTCCGGAGCCCGCGGCTTCCTGCCTCCGCTCCGAGCGCGAGCCGGGGAGGGGTTGATGAGGGTGTGACCCGTCCTCCACAGACGCACGGACGGCGGCCCCTCGTCCACAGCCGCGGGTTCGGCTGCGCCCGGCCGGCGGGCCGACGGCCACGCTGTCGCCATGGTGGATGGACCAGGCATCCTCGTCGTGGGGGCCTCGGGTGGTCTGGGGGCGAGCACCCTCGCGCTCGCGGTGGGCCGACGCCTGGCGGCAACCGGGCCTGCGGCCGTCGTGGACCTCGACCTGGACGGCGGAGGTCTCGAGGTCACCGCCGGTGTCGAGCACCTTCCGGGCCGGCGCTGGGACGACCTGCGGGAGGTCCGCGGCCGGGTCCGTCCCGACCTGCTGCTCGCGTCCTTGCCCGTCGACGACGGATGTCACGTCCTCTCGGTGCGCGGCGGGGGATCACCGCGGCCACCGGAGCGCGCGGCGCTCGACGTGCTCCGGGCGCTCGAGGCCAGTGGGTCTCGGGTGGTCGTCGACGTTCCGGTGGGTAGCGCGTCGCTGCCGGTCCTGATCTCGCGAGGACCACTCGTCGTGGTGCTCGTCTCGCTCACCACCCGTGGTCTCGCCGACGCCGACGCCGTCGTCCAACGGCTCCACGACGACGCGCGCGACGACGACCCAGGTGGGGACCAGACAGAAGACGCGGGTCCGCGGCGACCGGATCTCCGGCTCGTCACCCGGGGAGCCCGGGGTGGAGCGGCCGTGGTCGACGACCTCGTGGCGCACCTTGGCGTCCCTCACGTCTGTCACCTCCGTCATGATGCGGCCGTCGCGCGGGATGCCGAGCGCGGCCTCTTCCCCGGGACGAACCGGAACGCACTGCGCCGCTGCGCCGACGCCGTGGCGGCCGTCGTCGACGACGTCGCCACTGCATCATGAGTGCTCGTGCGGAGCCCTTTCGACGGGACGTCGTGCGCTCGATCCGAGCAGGCACGCCGCCGAGCCGGGCGGCCATCGAGCACCTCGCCGACGAGCATGCAGGCACTCTCGGCGACGACGGGCGCGCGGCCGCGGTGACGGCACTGCTCGACCAGCTCGTCGGGATGGGGCCGCTCGCCCGTCTCGCAGCCGACGCCTCGGTCACCGACCTCCTCCTCAACGGTGATGGCACCGTGTGGGTCGACCGCGGGGCTGGTGTCGTGGAGGCGGAGCTGCGCGTGGCGCCCGACGACCTCCGTCCGCTCGCTGTGCGCCTGGCGGGGCTCGCCGGTCGACGTCTCGACGACGCCCAGCCCTGGGTCGACGGGCTCCTGCCGGGAGGGGTGCGGCTGCACGCGCTGCTCCCGCCCCTGGCGGACGGCGGTCCGCACGTCAGCCTGCGCTTCGCCCGCCAGCGGCCGGAGGGCGTGGAGACCCTCGTCGCGCTGGGTGCGGCCTCGCCGGGAATGGCCGTGGTGCTGCGTGCCCTCGTCGACGCCAAGGTGTCGCTCGTCGTCAGTGGCGGGACGGGGGCGGGCAAGACGACGGTCCTGTCCGCCCTCCTCGCGGAGTGTGGGCCGCAGGAGCGGCTCGTCCTCGTCGAGGACGTCCGCGAGCTGGATCCACGACATCCTCACGTCGTCCGTCTCCAGGGCCGCTCGCCGAACGTCGAGGGTCGGGGAGCCGTCACCCTCGTCGACCTCGTGCGGCAGGCCCTGCGGATGCGTCCCGACCGCCTCGTCGTCGGGGAGGTGCGCGGCCCGGAGGTCCGTGAGCTGCTGGCCGCGCTCAACACCGGACACGAGGGCGGCATGAGCACGCTGCACGCCAACGGGCCGGAAGAGGTCCCGGGGCGGATCGAGGCCCTGGCCGCCCTCGCCGGGATGCCACGTGCGGCCGTCCACGCGCAGCTGCGGGGGTCGCTCCACGCGGTCGTCCACGTGAGCCGCGGGGCGGGGGTCCGGCGCGTGGAGCGGGTCGGGGTCTTCGTCCGAGATCCCGACGAACCGGCAACAGTGCGTGTGGTCGTGGCCCTGCACGCGGGGGAGGCCGTTCTGCGTCCAGGCCCGGGGCTGGAGCTCCTCCTCGACCTGGTTCCGGCGTTGCGGTCCGTGCGCCGGGACGTGGGGTGCTGACGACGGCCGCCGTCCTCCTCGGTCTCGCCGTGCTCCTCTGGCCGGGCAGGGATCACCCGCCCAGTGACCCCGTTGGTTGGCCAGCTGTCCGCTCGGCGTCGGCATGGCCCGGTCACCTGCTGGGCCGCCGGGCTCGCAGGCGACGCGACGGCATCGACTGGGTGGCGGACTTCGCGGAGGTCGTCGCGGTCGGCCTCGAGGCAGGGCTCGACCTCGCATCGGCGGCCCTCGCCTCGGCTCGTTCACCCACCGTCGTCTCGGGGGCGCCGTGGCTGGCGAGCCGCATCGAGGCCTCCCTCGCCGAGGGAGGCGGTGTGACCCCGGCTCTCCGCGGGTCCGTCGACGCACCGGGGGCGGACCCGGCTGACCTGGCGCTCCTCGTCGCCGCGTGGGAGCTCAGCGAGGCGGTGGGCGCGAGCGCGTCTGCGGTGACCGCCGCCGCCGCTGCCGCGGTCAGGGACCGGCGTGCGGCTCGGGAACGAACCGCCGCCGTCGTGGCAGGCCCGCGGGCCTCCATGTGGCTGCTGACCGCCCTGCCGCTGGCCGGCCCAGCGGCCGGCGCACTCGTGGGTGTCGGTCCGACCTCGCTCTACGGCTCCGCCGTGGCGGCGCTCTCGGCATCCATCGGTCTGATCCTCACCGCCGTGGGCTGGTGCTGGGCTCGAGCGCTGCTGCGTCGTGCCGCGCGGGCAGGTGTCACCGGGGCCGGTCCGCCGTGATGTTCCTCGCGGCAACACTGGCGGCCGTGGGCGTTCTCGTCTGGCCCGGACGCGGCCTGGCCTTCCCACGGACGTCCCGCCGCGCGGCCGCGCCGGCGTCCGAGCCGACGGCGCCGACCATCGACGAGGCGGCCGCTGCCCTGACGCTCGTGGCCGCCGCCCTCCGCAGCGGGATCGGCTCGGTGGAGGCGCTCGAGGTGGTCTCCCGCGTGGAACACGGACCTGCGGGGCGCGACCTCGCGATCGTCGCTGCCGCCCATCGGTGGGGAGAGCCGGTCGACCGGTCGTGGGCGCATGTGGGGCGCGGCTGGACGGCGGCCGCCGTCGCCTGGCATGCCGCCCACGCTGCCGGCGCCGCGCCTGCTGCCCTCCTCGACTCAGCGGCCAGCCGGATGCGCGAGGCAGAGGTGCGGCGGGTGGAGGCGGCCGTCAGCCGTGCCGGCGTGCTGCTCGTGCTTCCGCTCGGGCTGTGCTTCCTCCCCGGGTTCGTGGGCACCACCGTCGGTCCGGTGGTGCTGCGGCTCCTGGGTGGACTCGGTGCGTGACGACGACCCCGGCGACCCAGGCTTCAGTCCTTCGTTGAGCGGGCCTCAGGGAGGCGATCCCCATGGCCGCAGGCCCCCGGCACGCGATCCACAGGGAGCGCGGGCGTCACTCGGCGTCCACAGACAGCCGGCCGGCTTCGTCCGGTGGGCGGCGAGCGGCGAGGGTGGCCGCACGGCGCGACAACCGCGCTCTTCACGGAGGGGAGATCGAGATGACGACGAGACTGGTTCGCGGGGTTTCCAGGGGCCGCGGGGGTTCCGGGGTCCGCAGGGTCGGCGCGGTTCGCGCGGCGGGGCGGCTCGTGCAGCGGGTCCGCGCGCTCGGTGAGGAGGGGATGACGACGGCCGAGTACGCCGTCGGCACGGTGGCGGCGGTGGCGTTCGCCGGGCTCCTGCTGACCATCGTGCGGTCCGGCCCGGTCAAGAGCGCGTTGTCGGGCATCATCGTCGGCGCGCTCGGCTCGGGGTCGTGAGGACGGCCCGCAGCACGGAGGGAGGAGCGGCCACCGCCGAGCTGGCGGTGGCGCTTCCCAGCCTCGTGCTCGTCCTCGCTGTAGCGCTGGCAGCAGTGGACCTCGGCGTGGCGCAGGTGCGCTGCGTCGACGCCGCGCGGCTGGGCGCTCGGCTCCTCGCCCGCGGGGAGGCGTCAGCACCGGTTCTGGAGGAGGTCCGGGCCGCCGCCCCGGCCGGGGCCTTGGTGACCACCGCCACCACAGGGGGGCGCGTGTCGGTGGTCGTCACGGGTCGCCCGCCCGCGACGCTGCGGACCCTCGGGACGGTCGCGGCGCCATCCGCGACGGCGGTGGCCCGTCTGGAGGTGCCCCGGTGAGCACTCCACGCGGACGGCCCGAGCCCGATCCTCGACGGGCGACCCTGAGCGCTGAGGAGGAGGGAAGCACCACGGTGCTCACCGTCGGGGCGATAGGGGTGCTCGTCCTGATGCTGACTGGTGCCCTGCTCGTGGTGTCGGTCGTGCGGGACGTGCATCGTGCTCGCTCGGCAGCTGACCTGTCGGCACTTGCTGCCGCAGGACCACTTCCCGGCGGGGGACGACCGGACTGCTCCGACGGCAGCTCCGTGGCCCTGGCCAACGGTGCCACCCTCACCGGGTGCGAGATGCTCGCAGACGGTTCGGTCGAGGTTCGGGCTTCGGTGCCCCTGCGGTGGTCGGCGACGTGGGCCGGCATCCCGGACCGTGCGACGGCGGGTGCACGCGCCGGCGTCGTCACCGGTGAGGCGGCTGGTGCTGAACCCGGTCACCCGCCGTGATCCGGCTGTGCCTACGGTCAGAGCGGACGGCCGTCGCGGTCGTGTCCGACGTGGTCACCGGCGTCACGAACCTCGGTGCCGTCGGTCCGGCGGGGAGGATCGTCGGGACCGGCGCCCGGGGTCGTCTCCCGGTACGTCGGGTCGGCCGAGTGTCGTCCCTGCTCGACCCGGACGTCGTCCGTCCGGGGGTCCGGGTCGTGTCCCACGGCGACACCCTCGCCCTCGCGTCGGCGGCGGTCGTCGAGCAGCTGGCGTTCACGGACCGCGAACTCCTCCTTGAGTCTGCGTTCCTCCTCGACCCGACGGGCTTCGGCGGCGGCCGCTGCTTCCTTGGCCTCCACGCGGCGGCGCTTGGAGCGGCGGACCCCGCCACGCATGAGAGCCCAGCCGAGCCAGAAGACGGAGATGACGACCATCCCGGTCACGAGGAGGGTGAGCGGCGGCAGGCTCAGCGTCCCACCGAGGACGTCGATGTCGACGGTGTCGGTGAGCTGAGCGGTGCCGGCGAAGAGGACGATGCCGGCGGCGGCCGCCAGCAGGACCAGGATGACGCCGAGAAGGACCATGGGTTCGACCCTAGCGAGCCCGGGGCGCCCACGACCCGCCATGGACAGGCGACGTACGGCGCACGCCCATGGCGTTCACGGCTGGGAGGTGGCGAGGGCGAGCTCCAGCACGGTGACGGCGCCGCCCTTGTCCAGCGGCTCGTTCCCGTTCCCGCACTTCGGCGACTGGACGCAGGCAGGGCAGCCGGTGGCACAGGCGCAGCCGAGGACGGCGTCGCGGGTCGCGCGAACCCAGGCCTCGAACGTGGCGTAGGCGCGCTCGGCGAAGCCGGCGCCACCCGGGTAGCCGTCGAAGACCATGATGGTGGGTTCGGCGGTGTCCGGGTGGAGCGCGGTGGACACGCCCCCGACATCCCAGCGGTCCGACGTCGCGACGAGCGGCAGCATCCCGATGGCCGCGTGCTCGGCGGCATGCAGGGCTCCCGGGATGGTCCGCTCCGGCACCCCCGCCGCGGCGAGCACGTCCTGCGGCACCGTCCACCACACCGCCTTGGTCGTCAGGGCACGCTCGGGCAGGTCCAAGGGGTGGGTTCCCAGCACCTCGCCCGAGGGCAGCCGCCGCATGAACCCCGTCACCTGGGTCGTCACCCGCACGGTCCCGAACGACACGTCCACCCGCGCCCGTCGCTCGGACCTCTCGCGGCCGAGGATGTCGAACCGGCTCACCGACTGGGCGTAGGTGGACCAGCCGGGGTCACCCCGGACGACATGCGCGGCGCGAGCCTCGAGGTCGAGGTCGGTCACCACCCAGGTGTCCCCCTGGTGCAGGTGCACCGCGCCGGTGTGCACCTGGGCGTGCGAGGACGCCTCGTCGACCGTGCCGATGACCCGCCCGGTGCGCGCCTCCACGACGGCGACGACATCGGCGGCACCCCGCAGGGAGATGTGGTCCGCCGGCCGGTCGTCACGCGCCCAGAACCAACCGGACGGTCGGCGCCGCAGGATGCCCCTCGCCACCAGGGCGTCGAGCAGCCGGCGGGTGTCGGGCCCGAACATCGGCAGGTCGCTCTCGCCCAACGGCAGCTCCGCGGCCGCGGCGGCGAGGTGCGGTGCGAGCACGTGGGGGTTGTGGGGGTCCATGACCGTGGCCTCGACAGGTTCCCCGAACACCGCCTCCGGGTGACGCACGAAGTAGGTGTCGAGCGGGTCGTCGGCGGCGACGAGCACCGCGAGCGACTCCTCACCGGAGCGTCCGGCCCGGCCGGCCTGTTGCCACAGGCTCGCCCGCCGCCCGGGCCAGCCGGCCATGACGACGGCATCCAGCCCGCTCATGTCGATGCCGAGCTCCAGGGCGTTCGTCGCCGCGAGGCCGCGCACGGAGCCGTCCCGCAGGCCCTGCTCGAGCTGCCGACGGTCCTGTGGGAGGTAGCCGCCGCGGTACGCCGCGACGCCACGGGCCCGTTCGGGGTCGTCCTGCTCCACCTGGCGTCGGGCGTTGGCCGCCAGCGCCTCGGCCCCGGCTCGGCTGCGCGCGAAGGCGACGGCCTGTACCCCGTCGAGCACCAGCCGGGCGAGGATGTCGGCAGCCTCCGTCGTGGCCGAGCGCCGCCGTCCACCCTCGGTGGACGGTTCCCACAGCGCGAACGTCATCGCTCCGCGCGGTGACCCGTCCTCGGTCACGGCCGTGACCGGCAGCCCGATGAGGCGGGACGCGTGGGTGGCCGGCTCGCTCACCGTCGCCGAGGCCAGGACGAACGTGGGGGAGGCGCCGTAGCGGGCGGCCACCCGGCGCAGCCGGCGGATGACCGAGGCGACGTGTGACCCGAACACCCCTCGGTAGACGTGGCACTCGTCGACGACGACGTACTGGAGCGACCTCAGGAAGCGGGACCACCGCTCGTGCCCCGGGAGAAGCGAGTGGTGGAGCAGGTCGGGGTTGGTGAGGACGACGTTGGCGTGGTCGCGGATCCACCGACGCTCGTCGGTCGGGGTGTCCCCGTCGTACGTCGCCGCGCGGACCCCGGGCACCGCCAGCGTCTCGATCCTCGAGAGCTGGTCGGCGGCAAGCGCCTTCGTCGGCGCGAGGTAGATGGCCGTCGCCCCGCGCCCGCCCGGGGACTGCGCACCGTCGGACGCTGCGGTGAGGACCGGTGCGAGGTAGCCGAGGCTCTTGCCGGATGCGGTGCCCGTGGCGAGGACGACGTGCCGGCCGCTCTCCGCCAGCTCGATCGCCGAGCGCTGGTGCGACCACGGACGATCCATCCCGGCGGCCAGGAAGGCCGACAGCACCGCCGGCGCCAGGGTCGCAGGCCACTCCGCCACATGGGCGGCGCGAGCAGGCACGCGCTCGACGTGGAGGAGGGGCGCACCTCTCGTCCGCGCTGTCAGCAATGCCAAGTGCTGGGCAGGAGTGGACACTGCCGTTACGGTAATCCTGCATCCCGACAATCACGACGGGTCCATGACCTGCAGCATTCAAGAGGAGCCACGCCGTGGAGCTGTCCGTGACCACGTCACGCCACGACGACGTCAGTGTCGTCACGGTCGTCGGAGAGGTGGACGTCTACACCGCCGCCCAACTTCGCGCCGCCCTCGACGAGGAGATCGCCGCCGGGCACGCACAGCTCGTCGTCGACCTCGACGAGGTGTCCTTCCTGGACTCCACCGGGCTCGGGGTCCTCGTGGGGCGGCTCAAGCTGGTCCGGAACCACTCCGGCTGGCTGAGGATCGTGTGTTCCAACGAACGGATCCTGCGGGTCTTCCGGATCACCGGCCTCGACAAGGTGTTCGGGATCCACGACTCCCTGGAGAACGCCCTCGCAGCGTGACCTCGCACGGACCCGGGGGCCCACGCACCCCGGGTGACCTGCGTCACCGTGCGTCCGGTGCGGCGCTCGCATCCCGCGCCCGGTAGGGTGCGCCCGGGCGTCCCTGCCCATCGGCGTGACCTTCGCCCGGGGACGCGAAGACACCCGTCAAGGAGGATGGAATGGCACCCCTCGCACTCGTTTCGGCCGAGTCGAGCTCTGCCCTGGAACTGGCCGGCACGAACCTGACCCTCGTCGTCACCGTCGCGGCCATCGCGATCGTGGCACTGGTCATGGGGTTCGTGTTCCGGCGCCAGGTGCTCGCAGCAGACCCCGGCACCGAGAAGATGCAGGAGATCGGCGCGGCCGTCGAGGAGGGGGCCCAGGCCTACCTCTCGCGGCAGTTCAAGACCCTGGCGATCTTCGTGGTGCTCGTCTTCGGTCTGCTGCTCCTGCTCCCGGCGGACACCGGCACGGTGCGCTGGGGGCGCTCGGGCTTCTTCATCGTGGGGGCACTCTTCTCGGCGGCCATCGGCTACCTCGGCATGAGCCTGGCGGTGAAGGCCAACGTCCGGGTGGCGAGCGCCGCACGCCACGAGGGTGGTCGTGACCTCGGGGTGCGCATCGCGTTCCGCACCGGTGGCGTGGTCGGGATGGCGACGGTCGGCCTGGGCCTGCTGGGCGCCGCGGTCGTCGTCATCCTCTACGAAGGGGACGCCCCGACGGTCCTCGAGGGGTTCGGCTTCGGCGCGGCGCTCCTCGCGATGTTCATGCGTGTCGGTGGCGGCATCTTCACCAAGGCCGCCGACGTCGGCGCCGACCTCGTCGGCAAGGTCGAGGCCGGCATCCCGGAGGACGACCCCCGCAACGCCGCGACGATCGCCGACAACGTCGGCGACAACGTCGGCGACTGCGCCGGCATGGCGGCCGACCTCTTCGAGTCCTATGCCGTGACCCTCGTCGCCGCGCTCATCCTCGGCTCGTTCGCCTTCGGGGAGTACGGCCTCGTCTTCCCGCTCATCGTCCCCGCGATCGGTGCCGTCACCGCGCTCCTCGGTGTCTACATCACCAAGGCACGGCCGGGTGAGAACGCCCTCAAGGCGATCAACCGTGGCTTCTACATCGCGGCCACCGTGTCGGCCGTGCTCTCCGGCATCGCTGCGTACGTCTACCTGCCGTCGACCTTCCAGGAGCTCGGCTCGTCCGACGAGAGCATCAACGCCCTCAGCGGCGACCCGCGCCGTGCGGCGTTCCTCGCAGTCGTCATCGGCATCGTCCTCGCCGGGGTCATCCTCTGGTTGACGGGGCACTTCACCGGCACCGACAAGCGGCCGACCCTCGACGTCGCGCGGACATCGCTCACCGGGCCTGCCACGGTCGTCCTGTCGGGCATCGGCGTCGGCCTCGAGTCCGCGGTGTACACCGCCGCGATCATCGCCGGCGCCGTCTACCTCGCCTTCCTGCTCGGCGGTGGCTCGGTGGCCCTGGCCCTGTTCCTCGTCGCCCTCGCCGGGTGCGGTCTGCTGACGACCGTCGGGGTCATCGTCGCGATGGACACCTTCGGCCCGGTCTCGGACAACGCCCAGGGGATCGCGGAGATGTCCGGCGACGTCGACGCGGAGGGGGCCCAGATCCTCACCGAGCTCGACGCCGTCGGCAACACGACCAAGGCCATCACCAAGGGCATCGCGATCGCCACGGCGGTGCTCGCGGCGACCGCCCTGTTCGGCTCCTACAACAACGCGTGGCAGGGGGAGGTGCAGCGGATCGCCGACGCCGGTGGGCTCACCGAGGCGCCGGAGCGCCGCATCCAGCTGATGTTCGACCTCCAGGTCGTCACGCCGAGCGTCCTCGTCGGCGTGCTCATCGGCGCGGCCGTGGTCTTCCTCTTCTCGGGCCTCGCCATCAACGCGGTGACCCGCGCCGCCGGTGCCATCGTCTTCGAGGTGCGTCGCCAGTTCCGCGAGCACCCCGGCATCATGGACTACACCGAGAAGCCGGAGTACGGCCGCGTCGTCGACATCTGCACGCGTGACTCCCTGCGCGAGCTCGCGACGCCCGGTCTGCTCGCCGCGCTCATGCCGGTCGCCGTGGGGTTCGGCCTGGGCATCGGCCCGCTCGCCGGGTTCCTGGCCGGTGCCATCGGAGCCGGTGCCCTCATGGCGGTATTCCTCGCGAACTCCGGCGGCTCATGGGACAACGCGAAGAAGATCGTCGAGGACGGCGCGCACGGCGGCAAGGGCTCCGAGGCCCACGCCGCGACCGTCATCGGCGACACCGTCGGCGACCCGTTCAAGGACACCGCCGGCCCGGCCATCAACCCGCTCCTGAAGGTGATGAACCTCGTGTCGGTGCTCATCGCGCCGGCGATCGTCGCCCTCACCCTCGGCGACGGTGCCTCGGGACCGGTGCGCTACGGCATCGCTGCGGTGGCCTTCGTCATCGTCATCGCCGCCGTCGCGTACTCCAAGAGCAAGGACATCGGCATCGGGGGCGACCACGACCCCGACGCCGCCGTTGCGCAGGAGCCGCATCCCGCCCAGGTCTGAGACCGGGCGACGTCGTGGGGCCGGGTTCCGCTGGGACCCGGCCCCGCGGCATGCCGGCGGCGTGAGCGGACGGGCATACGCTCGTCCTCGATGAGCGCCTCCACGCCCCGCGTCGACCCGGACCTCCTGCCCGCCCTGCGCGCCGACCTCGCCCGGTCCCGGTTCACCGTCGCCGGCGTCACCGAGCTGCTCGGACCGATGGCCTCGGCGGCGCTCGACCGGGAGCAGGCCCTTCCCGCTCAGCGCGTCACGGCCGTCTCCGACGAGCCCTGCGCCACGCTCGTCCGGCTCTTCACCCTGGGAGACCCGGTCGACGTCCGTGAGGCAGCGGCCGCTCTGCCGACCCTCGGTGTCGACGGCGCCGTCGCACTCGGCTTGGTCGCGCCCGAGGGCGACGCCGTCGTCGCGCTGTGCGACGTGCGGCCGTATGCCGCGGACGGTGTGGACTGGTGGGTCGCCTCGGACCTCGGCGAGCTGGCCACCGGCTCACCACTGCGCCACGAGCACGTGCTCGGGGTCGGCGGCGCATCGACGACGCTGGCCTCGTGGACGCCGAGGCCCCACGTCGAGCGCGCCCTCGACGTCGGCACCGGTTCCGGGGTCCAGGCGCTGCACCTCGACACCCACGCCGACGAGGTCGTCGTCACCGACCTGTCGACGCGGGCCCTCGCCTACGCCCGCTTCACCGCGGCCCTCGACGAGGCGGAGTGGGACGTGCGGGCCGGCTCGATGCTCGAGCCGGTGGCCGGCGAGCGTTTCGGCCTCGTCGTGAGCAACCCACCGTTCGTCATCACGCCGCGCTCCGATGCCGTCCCCTTCTTCGAGTACCGGGACGGGGGAGCCGCCGGCGACGAGGTGGTCGCCGACCTCGTCGGGGCGGTCGCGGAGCACCTGGAGCCGGGTGGCATCGCGCAGTTCCTCGGGAACTGGGAGGTGCCTCGCGGCACGACGTGGACCGAGCGGGTCGGCGCGTGGCTCGACGGCACTGGCCTGGACGCCTGGGTCGTGCAGCGTGAGGTGCAGGACCCCGCCGAGTATGCCGAGACGTGGGCCCGCGACGGCGGGCACCATCCGGGCACGGCCGACTTCAACGCCATGTACTCCGCCTGGCTGGACGACTTCGCGGCGCGTGACGTCGAGGCGATCGGCTTCGGCGTGCTCACCCTGCAGCGCCCGCGCACCGAGCGGCCACCGTTCGTCGACCTCATGGACGTGCCATGGCCCGTCGAGTCCCCGATGGGACCGGCCGTCCTGGCCGGCCTGGATGTGCGTACCTGGCTCGCGGAGCACGACGACGACGCCGTGCTCGGGGTGCCCTGGTGGTGTGCCGCGGACGTCCACGAGGAGCGGCACACCGTTCCGGGTGCGGCCGACCCCAGCGTGATCCTCCTGCGCCAGGGCGGCGGCCTGCGCCGGAACCTCGCCCTCTCGACGGTCACGGCCGCCTTCGCCTCCGTGTGCGACGGCGACCTCTCGGCGCGGGCTGCCGCAGCCGCGATCGCCGGCCTGCTGCACCTGGACGGGACGGCGGTCCGCGCCGAGATCGCCGCCTTCGTCCGGGACGCCGCCAAGGACGGGCTGCTCGTCCGCGAACGGCCGGACCGTCGCGCATCGGGAGAACCACTTGTGAGTGAGCACTCACTCATTTAGGGTGGTGCGGTGACTCCCCGCGCCCCTGCCCTCAGCCCCGAGGAGCGGCGTGCGTCGCTCATCGAGGTCACCCTTCCCCTCCTGCGCGAGCACGGCGCCACGGTGACCACACGCCAGGTCGCCGAAGCCGCTGGTGTCGCGGAAGGAACCGTCTTCCGTGCCTTCGGGAGCAAGGACGAACTCGTGCACGCCTGCGCCGCAGCGGTGTTCGACACGACACGGGCCCTCGAGGAGCTGCGCGCGGTGGACCGGTCCCGGCCCTTGGAGGAGCGCCTCGTCGCGGCGGTCACCGTGATGCAGCAGCACGTCGAGCGGCTCATCGGCATGATGGCCGTGCTGCACTCCTCGGGGTTCACTCCGCCGGCTCACTCCCGACCGGTCCGGCGCACCTCGGACCCGGAGATCGATGCGGCGCTGGTGGACCTCATCGGGGACGACGCAGTCACCCTGCGGTTGCCCGCCGAGGACGTCGTCAACCTCCTCGCGCACCTCACGCTGTCGAGCGTCCACCCGATGTTCCCGACACGCCCTCTCACGCCGGGCGACATCGTCTCCGTCGTCCTCGACGGCACCCGGAGGTCCCGCTGATGCTCTACCGCCTCGCACGCACCTACCTCACGCCGTATGCCGTCCCTCTCACCGTCCTGCTGGTCCTCCAGCTCGTCGCGACGCTCGCCTCGCTGTACCTGCCGAGCCTCAACGGGCGGATCATCGACGAGGGCGTGGCCGTGGGGGACACGGCCTTCATCATCCGAGCCGGCGCCATCATGCTCGTCGTGTCCCTCGTGCAGATCGCGGCGACCATCGCCGCCACCCGGATCGGCGCACAGACCTCGGCATCCCTCGGGCGCGACGTGCGGTCCTCCGTCTTCCGCCGAGTGGGCCAGTTCTCGGCCCAGGAGCTGTCCCGGTTCGGTGCCCCGACGCTCATCAGCCGGAGCACCAACGACGTGACCCAGGTCCAGCAGGTGACCTACATGTTCCTCGCCATGATGGTCTCGGCGCCGCTGATGATGGTCGGGGGGATCTTCATGGCGGTGCGTGAGGACGCCGGTCTCTCCTGGCTCGTCGCCGTCGCGGTGCCGGCGCTCGCCGTCGCGGTCGGCCTCATCATCGTCCGGATGGTCCCGCACTTCCGGGCCATGCAGAAGTCCGTCGACTCGGTGAACCGCATCCTGCGAGAGCAGATCACGGGCGTGCGGGTCGTGCGCGCGTTCGTTCGCGAGGACGTGGAGCGGGAGAGGTTCGCGGACGCGAACCGCACGTACACCGGCACGGCTCTCGCCGTGGGGAAGCTCATGGCCCTGGCGTTCCCGGTGGTCACGGTGATCTTCAACGCCTCCACGGTGGCGGTCCTCTGGTTCGGTGCGCTGCGGATCGAGGACGGCGACATGCAGATCGGCTCGCTCACGGCATTCATGGCGTACCTCATCCAGATCCTCATGTCGGTGATGATGGCCACCTTCATGTCGATGATGATCCCGAGGGCGAGCGTCTCGGCGGGGCGCATCCAGGAGGTGCTCGGCACGGAGTCCTCGGTCCACGCGCCGACCGACCCCGTCACCATCCCTCGCGGACCGGTCTCCGTCGAGCTGCGCGGCGTCACCTTCGCGTACCCCGGCGCCGAGGCGCCGGTCCTGCGAGAGGTCTCACTGCACGCGGAGCCGGGGACGACGACGGCCGTCGTGGGGTCGACCGGTGCGGGGAAGACCACGCTGCTCGGGCTCGTGCCGCGCCTGCACGACGTGACGTCCGGGCAGGTCCTCGTCGGTGGCGTCGACGTCCGCGACGCCGACCCCGAGGACCTGTGGGCGCACATCGGCCTCGTCCCCCAACGCCCTTACCTCTTCAGTGGGACGGTCGCCTCGAACCTGCGCTACGGCGACCCGGATGCCACCGACGACGAGCTCTGGGAGGCGCTGCGGGTCGCGCAGGCCGAGGACTTCGTCCGTGCGATGCCGCAGGGTCTGGACTCACCGATCGCGCAGGGAGGAACGAATGTGAGCGGCGGTCAGCGCCAGCGGCTCGCCATCGCCCGGGCCCTGGTCAGCAAGGCGGGCGTCTACCTCTTCGACGACGCGTTCTCGGCCCTGGACGTCGCCACGGACGCCCGACTGCGCGCCGCCCTGCGACCGGTGACTCGCAACGCGGCAGTCCTCGTCGTCGCCCAGCGGGTGTCGACGATCATCCACGCCGACCAGATCGTCGTCCTCGACGGTGGCGTGGTCGTGGGGAGCGGGACCCACCAGCAGCTCCTCGACACGTGCCCCACCTACGTCGAGATCGTCGAGAGCCAGCAGGCGATGGAGGAGGCGGCATGAGCGAGCTCAAGACCGCCGAGGAGAAGGCCGCGGAGGAGCGACGGGGGCCCGCCGCCGTCCGCCGGGGCGGGCCGCCGCACGCCACCATCGGGATGCCGGCGGAGAAGTCGCAGGACTTCGTCCCGTCCGCGAAGCGCGTGCTCCGCCTTCTGGGTCCCGAGCGCGTCGTCGTGTGGGCCGTCGTGGCCCTGGCGGTCGGCAGCGTCCTCCTCAACGCCGTCGGCCCCAAGATCCTCGGCACGGCGACGGACATCGTCTTCGCCGGGGTCTTCGGCAGCCAGATCCCCTCCGGAGTCACCCAGGAGCAGGCGGCCCAGGACCTGCGTGCCCGCGGCGAGGACCAGGTCGCCGACATGCTGGCGGCGATGGACTACGTGGTCCCCGGCCAGGGCATCGACTTCTCCGCCCTCGGGAGGGTCCTGCTCATCGTGCTCGGGATCTACCTCGTGGCCGCCGTGCTGCAGCTGTTCCAGGGCCGCCTGCTCACCGGCGCCGTGAACCGGACGATCTTCCGGCTCCGCCGGGACGTCGAGGACAAGCTCAACCGGCTCCCGCTCCCGTACTTCGACGGGCAGCCGCGCGGTGAGCTGCTCAGCCGGGTCACCAACGACATCGACAACGTCGCCCAGAGCCTTCAGCAGACCCTGAGCCAGCTCCTCACCTCGCTCCTCACCGTCGTCGCAATGGTGTCGATGATGGTGTGGATCTCCCCACTGCTCGCGGTCATCGCCCTCGTGACGATCCCCGTGACGATGGTGGTCACCGCCGCGATCGGCAAGCGCAGCCAGAGTCACTTCGTCCAGCAGTGGAAGAGCACGGGCGAGGTGAACGGCGTCGTCGAGGAGACCTTCACGGGGCACGAGCTCGTCAAGGTCTTCGGCCGACAGGCCGAGGCCGACCGCGAGTTCGAGGTCCGCAACGACGCCCTGCACCACGCGAGCTTCCGCGCCCAGTTCATCAGCGGCAGCATCATGCCGACGATGATGTTCATCGGGAACCTCAACTACGTGGTGATCGCCGTCATCGGTGGGCTGCGCGTCTCGACCGGCGCGATGAGCCTCGGCGACGTCCAGGCCTTCATCCAGTACTCGCGTCAGTTCACCCAGCCGCTGACCCAGGTGGCCTCCATGGCCAACCTCATGCAGAGCGGGGTCGCCTCCGCCGAACGGGTCTTCGCGATCCTCGACGCCCCTGAGCAGGATCCGGACACCGCCTCCGCGGTCGCCGTCGGAGGCACCCGTGGGCGCGTGGCGTTCGAGGACGTCTCGTTCTCGTACCGCGCCGACACCCCGCTCATCGAGCACCTCGACCTCGTCGTCGAGCCGGGCCAGACCGTGGCGATCGTCGGACCGACCGGCGCCGGCAAGACGACGCTGGTCAACCTCATCCTGCGGTTCTACGAGCTGGACGGTGGACGGATCACCCTCGACGGCGTCGACATCACCGACCTGACCCGGCACGACCTGCGCTCGCGTATCGGCATGGTCCTTCAGGACACCTGGCTGTTCGGGGGCACCATCCGCGAGAACATCGCGTACGGCCGACCGGACGCCACCGACGAGGACGTCCTGGAGGCGGCCCGAGCGACCTACGTCGACCGGTTCGTCCACGCCCTCCCGGACGGCTACGAGACCGTGCTCAATGCGGAGGCGGACAACATCAGCGCCGGTGAGCGGCAGCTCATCACGATCGCCCGCGCCTTCCTCGCCGCGCCGTCGCTGCTCATCCTCGACGAGGCCACGTCGTCGGTCGACACCCGCACCGAGCTGCTCGTCCAGCACGCCATGTCGGCACTGCGCTCGGACCGCACGAGCTTCGTCATCGCTCACCGCCTCTCGACCATCCGCGACGCCGATGTCATCCTCGTCATGGAGGAGGGTCGGATCGTCGAGCGCGGGTCGCACGCCGAGCTGCTCGCCGCGGGAGGCCCGTTCGCCGAGTTGTACGCAGCGCAGTTCGCCGGTGCCGCAACGGACCTCGATGAAGCGGGAGAGGCAGAACTGGCGCGTCCGCTCGGACGCTGAGGCACCCCCTGCTCCGTTAGCGTGACGCCACCACCACCGGGCGGTGGTGCTCTCGACGCGGAGGGTGGACGTGTTGGCCGGGTTGCACGCATGGGTGGGATGACGGCCGTCGGCGACCTCCCGGCATACCGGGCGGTGCCCGACGGAGACGGTCCGTGGCCCGGCATGGTGCTCGTGCACGAGGCGTTCGGTATCGACGCCGTCATGCGCCGGGCCGCAGACCGCGTCGCGGCGATGGGGTACCTCGTCCTCGCGCCGGACCTGTTGTCCCGCGGTCGCCGCACCGCCTGCCTCCTGCGCACCTTCCGTGCGCTGCGGACGGGCCAGGGCCAGGCGTTCGACGACATCGCAGCGGTGAGGGCCGCGGTGGTGGCGGATCCGTCCTGCTCCGGCGCGGTGGGTGTCATCGGCTTCTGCCTCGGCGGAGGCTTCGCGCTCGTGCTCGCTGGTCGGCCTGGCTGGGACGTGTCCGTGGTCAACTACGGCGCCCTGCCCGACGACCCGTCCGCGCTCGACGGAGCCTGCCCTGTGGTGGCGAGCTACGGCGGCCGGGACCGCTACCTCTCCGGAGCCGCGGAGAAGCTGGAGAACGCCTTGCGGGCCAGGGGTGTCGAGCACGATGTCCGGGAGTACCCCGACGCGGGGCACTCCTTCCTCAACGACGAGGACAACCAGCCCTGGTACGTGGCGCCGGTCAGCCGGGTCGTCCTGCACGCGGGCCCGGAGCCGGCCTCCGCGGAGGACGCCTGGGGTCGCATCGAGGTCTTCCTCGAGACCCATCTCCGGGGGTGACCAGGGGTCGGGAGGCCCGAACCCTCCGGCGTCAGGCGAACTGCCAGGAGCGCTTGCTCAGGCCGTACCAGAAGCCGTCGATGACGCTGTCCGCGTCGACACCGCCGGAGGCGGAGGCCGCGCCGAGGGACACGAAGAGCGGCGCCCAGTGCTCCGTGCGCGGGTGGGCCTCTCGGGCCGCGGGGGCCCTGGCGAGGAAGTCGAGGACCACGTCGACGTCACCCCCGCCGACCGCCTCGGCTGCCCAGTGGTCGAACTCGGCCGAGGGCGTCGGCGGCGGCGCGTCGGAGGGCGCGCCGGGGTTGAACCAGCGCAGGTTGTGCGTCGTGAACCCGGACCCCACGATGAGCACGCCCTCGTCGCGGAGTGGGGCCAGCCGCTCACCCAAGGCGAAGAGCCGGTGCGGGTCGAGGGTCGGCATCGACAGCTGGAGCACGGGGACGTCGGCCTCCGGGAACATCTCCTTGAGCGGCACGTAGGCCCCGTGGTCGAGCCCGCGGGCCGGGTCCTGGTGCAGGGTCTCGCCCGCCCCGGAGAGCAGTCCGGCGACCGATCGTGCGAGCTCCGGGGCGCCGGGAGCGTCGTACGTCACCTCGTAGTAGCGCTGCGGGAAGCCCCAGAAGTCGTAGTACAGGGGCACGTCCCCTGTCGTGGCGGAGACGGCGATCGGGGCGAGCTCCCAGTGCGCGGAGACGATGAGCACCGAGCTGGGGCGGCTCAGTGAGCCCGACCACCGGGAGAGCTCGGACGTCCACGTCGCGTCGTCGGCGAGCGGGGGGGCACCGTGGCTCAGGTAGAGGACGGGCTGCCGGGTCGGCGTGGCGGTGGTGGACATCGGGTCTCCTTCGGAGCATATAGTACAACATTCAACCAGATGAGCCGGTGGATATTCCGCTCGACGCGGGCCCGTGCTCCATGGTCTCCTGAACCCCGTGCCGCCCGCCACGAGCCCTGACCACGAGCCGAGCACGCCGGGCGGTGGCTCGCCGCGGGTCTCGCTCGTCGAGATCACCCCCGCCATCGAGGATGCCGTCCGCGCGCTGCGGGTGGCCCCCGGTCAGGAGCACTTCGTCTCCAGCGTGGCCCACTCGTTCGTCGAGGCAGCGCAGGCACCTGAGGGCAAGCCATGGCCCCGCGCCGTGCTGCTCGACGACGAGCCCGTCGGCTTCCTCATGATGAGCTGGGACGTCGAGCCGGCCCCCGGCCTCCACGGCCCCTACTTCCTGTGGAAGCTCCTCGTCGACGAGCGCCGCCAGCGGCAGGGCATCGGCCGGGCCGCCCTCGCCATCGTCTGCCAGGAGGTCCTGGACGACGGCGGACGCGGGCTGCTCACGAGCTGTGTCCCCGGTGAGGGGTCGCCCCAGCCCTTCTACGAGGGGCTGGGGTTCGTGCCGACCGGTGAGGTCGACGAGGGAGAGGTGGTCCTGCGTCTCGACCTCAGCCGGTTCGGCACCGGTGCGACGCCGACACCATGACCGCCACGTTCCTCGGCATCCACACCGGGTCCTTCTCCTCTCCAGCCGCCGGCAACCCGACCGTCGTCATGGTGGAGGCCTCCTACCGGCACCACGGCATCGACGCGCGGTATCTCAACTGCGAGGTGGCGCCCGGCGCCCTCAAGGACGCCGTCCGAGGGGCGCGGGCGATGGGCTGGGCCGGCTTCAACTGCTCCCTCCCGCACAAGGTCGCGATCATCGACCACCTCGACCGCCTCGCGAAGTCGGCCGAGGTGATCGGAGCGGTCAACACCGTCGTGGCCACCCATGGGGAGCTCGTCGGCCACAACACCGACGGCCAAGGCTTCGTGGAGTCGCTCCGCACCGTCGTCGACCCGGCCGGGCTGGAGGTCGTCGTCCTGGGAGCGGGTGGTGCCGCCCGCGCGGTCGCCGTCGAGACGGCGCTGGCCGGTGCTGCCCGGGTCACGGTCGTGAACCGGACCGAGCGGCGCGGCGCCGAGCTCGCCCGGCTCGTCACGGACGGGACAGGCGTGCCCGCGGCATCGGTCCCCTGGGACCAGCCGTATGCCGTGCCGACCACGACCGATGTCGTCGTGCACGCGACGTCGGTGGGGTTCGGCAACGGCGACGCGATGGTCGCGCTCGAGCTCGACAGCCTCCGCGAGGGCCTCGTGGTCGCCGACGTCGTGGTCTCGCCACCGCGCACAGCGCTCCTGCGCGCCGCCGAGGAGCGCGGTGCGACGACCCTCGACGGGCTCGGCATGCTCGTCGGCCAGGGCGCCCTCGCGGTGCGGCACTGGACCGGGATCGAGCCGGACCGGGACGTCATGCGGACCGCCGCCATCGCCGCGCTGAGGATCTGAGGGTGACCGGGTTGCACCAATGAGCGACCCGGGCGCTACCGTCGTGCGCGTCCCCACGTCGGAGCAGCGACGAATCCGCTGCACGTGGCCGGACGGATCGGACAGGTGCACCCCGTGAGCCCAGGACGCAAGCTCGTCATCGTCGAGTCTCCCGCGAAGGCGCGGACCATCGCCGGGTATCTCGGCAGCGACTGGGACGTCGAGGCGTCGGTGGGGCACATCCGGGACATCCCGACGCCGAGCGAGATGCCGGCTGAGATCAAGAAGGGCCCGTTCGGCAAGTTCGGGGTGAACATCGAGGACGACTTCGACCCGTTCTACGTCGTGGACGCCGACAAGAAGAAGAAGGTCCGGGAGCTGAAGGCCCTGCTCAAGAACGCCGACGAGCTCTACCTCGCCACGGATGAGGACCGCGAGGGCGAGGCCATCGCCTGGCACCTGCTGGAGACTCTCCAGCCGACGGTCCCCGTGAAGCGGATGGTCTTCCACGAGATCACCAAGGAGGCCATCCAGCGCGCGGCGAACACGACGCGCGAGGTCGACACGCGCCTCGTCGACGCCCAGGAGACCCGGCGCATCCTCGACCGCCTCTACGGCTACGAGGTGAGCCCGGTGCTGTGGCGCAAGGTCAAGGCCGGGCTGTCGGCCGGGCGGGTCCAGTCCGTCGCGACCCGGCTCGTCGTCGAGCGTGAGCGCGCGCGGATGGCCTTCCGCTCGGCGAGCTACTGGGACGTCGACGCCGAGCTCACCCCGGACGCCGAGGCGAACCTCTTCACCGCGCGCCTCACCGGTGTGGACGGCCGCAAGGTCGCGACCGGCCGTGACTTCGCCGATGACGGCACGCTGACGAACGCCAAGGCCACGGCGCTCGACGAGGTGGCCGCGACCGGCATCGCGAACGCCCTGCGCGCTGCCGACGTCCGGGTCTCCGACGTCTCGGAGAAGCCGTACACGAGGCGCCCGAGTGCACCGTTCACGACGAGCACCCTCCAGCAGGAGGCCTCGCGCAAGCTGCGGCTCAACAGCCGCAACGCGATGCGCGTCGCCCAGCGCCTGTACGAGAACGGCTACATCACGTACATGCGCACCGACAGCACCACCTTGTCGGATGCCGCGCTCGCCGCCGCCCGCCAGCAGGCCCGGGACCTCTACGGGGCGGACTACGTCCCCGACGCACCGCGCCACTATGAGCGCAAGGTGAAGAACGCCCAGGAGGCCCACGAGGCCATCCGACCCGCCGGTGACCGCTTTCGGACCCCTGCCCAGGTGGCTGGCGAGCTGCGCGGGGAGGACCACGCCCTCTACGAGCTCATCTGGAAGCGCACCATCGCCTCGCAGATGGCCGACGCCCGGGGCTCCACGGCATCCGTGCGCCTCGGCGCGACCCTCGACGACGGTGCGCCGGCGCGAGCGGTCGAGCTCTCCGCCAGCGGCACCGTCATCACGTTCCGCGGTTTCCTCGCCGCCTACGAGGAGGGCCGTGACGAGCGCCAGGCCGCGCGCCGCAAGGACGAGGCCGAGGAGGAGCGCCGGCTGCCGCGGTTGGGCGAGGGCGCGCTGCTGCGGGTCGTGCGCACCGAGGCGCTCGGCCACGAGACGTCACCACCGCCGCGCTACACGGAGGCCACCCTCGTCAAGGCCATGGAGGAGAAGGGGATCGGTCGCCCCTCCACCTACGCGTCGACGATCGGCACCATCCAGGACCGCGGCTACGTGAGCAACCGCGGCTCGGCGCTGGTGCCCAGCTGGCTGGCGTTCGCCGTGACGCGGCTCATGGAGGAGCACTTCTCACGCCTCGTCGACTACGACTTCACCGCTTCGATGGAGGAGGACCTCGACGCCATCGCCCGTGGTGACGAGCAGCGTGCCGCCTGGCTACGACGGTTCTACTTCGGTGACGAGGCGACCTCCGCCGAGGGCCTGCGGGACCTCGTGGCCGACCTCGGGGACATCGACGCGCGCGCCATCTCCACGATCGACATCGGGGAGGGGATCGTCGTGCGGGTCGGCCGCTACGGTCCGTACGTCGAGGAGGTCGTGCCGGCGGGTGTCGACCCGGCGACGGGCGAGGTGACCGACGCGGGCGCCTATGCCGCAGACGTCGCTGATTCCGCCGACGCCCGACATGCCCCGACCACGCCGCGCCGTGCCACGATCAGCGACGAGATCGCCCCGGACGAGCTCACTCCGGCGATGGCTCGCGAGCTGCTCGAGACGGCCGCGGACGACGGCCGGGTTCTCGGCCAGGACCCGGAGACGGGGCACGACGTCGTGGCCAGAGCCGGCCGGTACGGTCCCTACGTGACCGAGGTGCTTCCCGACGCGGAGGAGTCCGCCACCAAGGGACGGGGCAAGGCCACGAAGGTCAGGCCGCGCACGGCATCCCTGTTCACGGACATGGACCTGGCGACCATCGACCTCGACACGGCACTGCGGCTCCTCTCGCTCCCGCGGGTCGTCGGCACGGACCCCGAGACCGGCGAGGAGATCACCGCCCAGAACGGCAGGTACGGCCCCTACCTCAAGAAGGGCAGCGACTCCCGGTCCCTCGAGAGCGAGCACCAGCTGTTCGAGGTCACCCTGGAGCAGGCGCTCGCCATCTACGCCCAGCCCAAGCAGCGAGGCCGCGCGGCGGCCAAGCCACCGCTCGCCGAGCTCGGCACCGATCCGGCCTCCGGTCGTCCGGTCGTCGTCAAGGACGGTCGCTTCGGGCCGTACGTCACCGACGGCGAGACCAACGCGACGCTGCGCAAGGACGACGACCCGGAGAAGATCACTCCGGAGCGTGGCTACGAGCTCCTCGCCGACAAGCGGGCCCAGGGTCCGGCGAAGAAGCGGACGGCCACCAAGGGAGCCGCCAAGAAGGCGACGGCGAAGAAGGCGACGGCGAAGAAGGCGACCGCGAAGAAGGGGGCCGTGAGGAAGGCGACCGCCGGCAAGACCACTGCCACGAAGGCCACGCCCCGCAGGGCCTCGGCGACGAAGCCGGCCTGAGGCGGCCTCCCGACGGTCGACGAGCCAATGTCACGCTTCCTCCTCGCCACGGTCCCCGTTCCGGCGCACACCCGGAACGCGATGCCGTTCGCGGCACGGCTCGTCGAGCGCGGCCACGAGGTCCAGTGGTTCGCGAGCCGGCGGTTCCACGACGGCATCGCGGCCGTCGGTGCCACACCCGTGCCGTATGCCGCGACGCGGGACTTCGACGGGGAGCGGCTGCTCGAGGAGTTCCCGCAGCTGGCCGGGCTGCGGGGGCCACGCGCGATCGGCCGGGCGTATGCCGACGTGTTCGTCGGTGAGGCCGCGCACCGCGTCGCCGACCTCGCCCCGGTCATCGCTGCCGCGCCGGTCGACGCGATCCTGTGCGACGGGCTCACCTACGGGGTGGGGCTGCTCGGGGAGCTCCTCGGTGTCCCGGTCGCGACGTTCGGGGACGGACCTCTTCCACGAGCCCACGGGCGGTCGCCCGCGTTCGGGCCGGGACTGCTCCCCATGGACGGGCCGGTCTCGCGTCTGCGCAACCACGCCGTGCGGACGGCATCCCGCCGCTGGGTGTTCGCCGAGGCGCAGGAACGGTACGACCGGCTGCGCGCCGAGCTCGGCCTGCCGCCGGACGGCAGGAGCGTTCTCGAGGCGTCGGTGTCGCCCCTGCTCCACCTTCAGGCGTGCACGCCCTCCTTCGAGTACGACGCGGCCGACGTGCCGCCGTCGGTGCACTGGGTCGGCGCCCTGCGGCCCGACCCTCCCGCGCACTGGGTGCCACCACCGTGGTGGGCGGAGCTGCGGACGGCCACGCAGCCCGTCATCCACGTGACGCAGGGCAGCATCCGCCCCGACATGGGCGAGCTCGTCGTCCCGGCGCTGCGGGCTCTCGCCGGCGAGGACGTCCTCGTCGTGGCGACCACGGGCGGTGTGCCGTCGGAGCGTCTCGAGGCACTGCTCGGGGGACCGGTGCCGGCCAACACGCGGGTCGCCACGTTCGTGCCGTACGACCTCCTCCTCCCACACGTCGCCGTGTGCGTGACGAACGGCGGCTACACGGGAGTGACGACCGCACTCCACCACGGGGTGCCCATCGTCCAGGCCGGGTCCACCGAGGAGAAGGCCGAAACGGGCGCCCGCATCCGGTGGAGCGGGGTGGGGGTGCGGATCCGCTCCACGCGCCCGACCCCTCGCCGCCTCCGAGCGGCGGTACGGCGGGTGCTCGACCAGCCCTCCTACCGCGCCGCTGCGGCCAGGGTCGGGGAGGAGATGCGTGGTCATGACGCGGGCCGGGAGGGCGCGGAACTCCTGGAACGGCTGGCCGACAGGCGCCCGCCCATGACGGACGGGCTTGCCCGGCGGGTTACCCACGAGTAGTTTCGGAGACCGACCTGGGCCGCCGTGGTCCGGGCACCACCTCGGAGATGTCATGGCCCTCGACCCCCAGACCCTCGCGCGACTGCAGCCGGCGGAGTTCGGCAGCCTCGTCAAGGGGATGTCCGACGACGAGATCCGTGCCGACCTCGGCGGTGAGCACCGCGGTGCGATCCTCGACGCGATCTTCGCTCGCTTCCCCCAGCAGTTCCGCCCTGACAAGGCCGGTGGCCGCAGCGCGCGCATCGACTTCCACGTGACCGGCGGCCCGGGGGACTCGACGGACACGTATGCCGTCGTGGTCGACGACGGCACGTGCTCGATCGAGAAGGAGCCCACCGCCTCGCCGAACCTCTCGCTCACCATGGGCCCGGCGGAGTTCCTCAAGATGCTGTCCGGTGCCGGCAGCCCCGCGATGATGTTCATGATGGGCAAGATCAAGGCCACCGGTGACCTGGGCATGGCGGCGGGCCTGGCGAACTGGTTCGAGTCGGGTTCGGGCTGACCGGCATCCGACTTGACCCTCACGCGACGTCAGGGGCCACGGTGGTGACATGACCGCAACGAGCCAGCACACTGCACGGGTGGAGCTCACCGTGGGGCAGGTGGCCGAGTCGTTCGGCGTCACGGTGCGCACGCTGCACCACTACGACGCCGAGGGCCTCGTCGTGCCGAGCACCCGCACCCACGCCGGCTACCGCCTCTACACGGATGCCGACCTCACCCGGCTCGCGACCGTCGTCACGTACCGACGGCTCGGCATGCCCCTCGACGAGGTGCGTGCCCTGCTCGACGGCGTGGGGACACCGGAGGAGCACCTCCGGCGCCAGCGCCACGCGGTCGTATCCCGGCTGGGCGAGCTCGAGGAGCTCGTCACGGCCATCGACCGAGCACTGGAGAGAGAGATGGAAGGACGACCTGCCACCACCGAGGAGCTCAAGGAGCTGTTCGGCGACGGGTTCCGTGAGGAGTACCAGACCGAGGCGCAGGAGCGGTGGGGCGAGACCGACGCGTGGAGGCAGTCCACCTCCCGCACCTCGCGCTACACGAAGTCCGACTGGGCCGCGGCCAAGACCGAGGGGGATGCCGTCAACGCGGCCCTCGTCGCCGCGCTCCGGTCGGGCGCCCCCGCCACGTCGACCGAGGCGATGGATGCCGCCGAGGCGCACCGCGCGCACATCGAGCGGTGGTTCTACGACCTCGACCACGGGTTCCACCGCGGCCTGGCGGACATGTACGTCGCGGACCCGAGGTTCACGAAGACGTACGAGGACCTCGAGCCGGGCCTCGCGGCATACGTGCACGACGCGATCCACGCCAACGCCGACCGGCACGAGCAGGCCTGACGACCCGGTCACCTCGAGAGGAGGCAACACGCAGGCCGAGGGCACCTCGCCGTCGGCGTGTTGCCTCCTCTCGACGCCTCGTCCGGCCGACGGCGGATTCCGTTCCCGCCGGTGTCGCGACGCTGGCCTAGGCTCGCACGCGTGACGGGTGACCAGGGGCTGTTCATCGCCTTCGAAGGAGGCGACGGCGCCGGCAAGTCGACACAGGTGCGGCTCCTCGCGGACACCTTGCGCGAGCGCGGCCGCACCGTCACGGTGACGCGCCAACCGGGGGGGACCGAGCTCGGTCGGGCCATCCGCGACCTCGTGCTCCACGGGAACCACGTCAGCGCCCGGGCGGAGGCCCTCTTGTTCGCCGCCGACAAGGCGCACCACGTCGACGAGCTCATCGGGCCCGCCCTCCAGCGGGGCGAGGTGGTCATCACCGACCGCTACACCGACTCCTCCGTCGCCTACCAGGGCGCCGGTCGCGACCTCGGCGCAGCGGAGGTGCACGACCTCCAGATGTGGGCGGTCGGAGACCTCGTTCCCGTCCTCACCGTGGTCGTCGACATCACGGCCGACGAGGGGCGACGGCGCCGCAGCGGCACCCATGACCGCCTCGAGTCGGAGGCGGACGCCTTCCACGAGGCGATCCGACAGCACTTCCTCTCGATGGCGGCGGGCCACCCCGAGCGCTACCTCGTCGTCGCCGGCACCCAAGCGCCCGAACGCCTCCACGACCTCGTGATGAGCCGGCTCGAGGCCATGGGGGTGCTGGACGGGTGACGGTGTGGCGGGACGTCATCGGGCAGGAGGATGCCGTCGCGGTCCTCCAGCACGCCGTGCGGACCCCGACCGCGATGACGCACGCCTGGCTCTTCACCGGTCCACCCGGATCCGGCCGGTCGGTCGCGGCCCGCTCGTTCGCCGCCGCCCTGCTCTGTCCCGACGGAGGGTGCGGGACGTGTCGGGAGTGCCGCACGGCGCTCGAGGGCACCCACGCCGACGTCGACGTCATCGCGACGGAGGGGCTGTCGATCAAGGTGGAGCAGGCGCGTGACCTCGTCGCCCTCGCCGCGCACCGGCCGTCCGTGGGGCGCTACCGCGTCATCATCGTCGAGGATGCCGACCGGCTCACCGAGCGCGCCGCCGACGCCCTGCTCAAGGCCCTCGAGGAGCCGGTGCCTCGAACGGTGTGGATGCTGTGCGCCCCCTCGGTCGAGGACGTCATCATCACCATCCGGTCCAGGTCCCGCCATGTTCGGCTTCGCACGCCCTCGGTGGAGGCCGTGGCCGAGCTCCTCACGAGGCGGGACGGCGTCGACCCGCCGATGGCCCTGTACGCAGCCCGCGCCGCCCAGTCCCACGTGGGCCTGGCGCGGCGGCTCGCCCGTGACGAGCACGCGCGCATCCGGCGGCACGACGTCATCACGATGGCGACGAAGATCGTCAGCGTCGGGGACGCGATGGGAGCCGCCGGGGACCTCATGACGATCGCGGCGGAGGAGTCCGCCGCCGCCTCGGGGGAGCGCGACGCTGCCGAGCGGACCAGGCTGCTCGAGGTGCTCGGTGCCGACCCCACCGCACGCACCCAGCCGCCGCACATCCGCTCGCAGCTGACCTCGCTCGAGAGGGAGCAGAAGGCTCGGGCCACCCGCTTCACCCGCGACGTCGTCGACCGGGCCCTCGTGGACCTCCTCTCGGTCTACCGTGACGCGCTCGTGCTGCGGACCGGTGCAGGGACCGCGCTCGTCAACGAGGACGGCAGGCAGGTCGTCCAGCGCGTCGGCGAGCTCCTCGGGCCCGACGACCTGCTCCGGGCGATGGACGCGATCGGCACCGCTCGAGAGCGGATCGGCGCCAACGTCAACCCACTCCTCGCCCTCGAGGCGATGGCCCTCGACCTTCGGCTGCCGCGGTGACGACAGGATCGTGACCCTTCCGTGTCACCGTTCCGCAGGTCGCTCGCCTATCGTGCGCGCATGAACCGCCGCCCCGCCGCCGCCCTCGTGACGGTCGTTCTCGCGACGCACGTCGTCGCTGGCTGCTCCGTCGTGGACGGCATCCGGGGGGAGGGGAGTGCGCCGTCGGTCTCCGTCTCGCCGCAGCCGCCGCCCTTGGGGTCGGAGGCACTCGCGAGGTTCTACGCACAACGGCTCGAGTGGCGTAGATGCGAGGGGGCGCAGTGCGCCACCCTGGAGGTGCCCGTCGACTACGAGAACCCGCAGGGTGAGACGATCGAGCTCGCCGTGGTGAAGGTCCCCGCGAAGCGCGCGTCGAAGCGGATCGGTTCACTCGTCGTCAACCCGGGAGGACCCGGCGCGTCCGGCGTCGACTACGCGCGGGCGGCCGACTTCATCGTGACGAGGGGGGTCCGTCAGGCCTACGACATCGTCGGGTTCGACCCGCGGGGCGTCGACAGGTCCTCGCCGATCGACTGCCTGACCGACCCCCAGCTCGACACGTTCCTCACTGCCGACCCCACGCCTGACGACGCCGCCGAGGAGCAGGAGTTCGCGCGCACCTCCCAGGGCGTCGCCCAGGCCTGCGCCGACCGCGCCGGGCCGCTCCTGGCCCACGTGTCGACCGTGGAGGCGACGCGAGACATGGACGTCCTGCGTGCCGCCCTGGGCGAGAAGAAGCTGACCTACCTCGGCAAGTCCTACGGCACGCTGCTCGGCGCGACCTACGCCGACCTCTTCCCCGAGCAGGTCGGCCGGATGGTGCTCGACGGTGCCGTTCCCCCGGACGCGACGAGCACCGAGATCTCTCTGGGACAGGCGGCCGGGTTCGAGCGCGCCACCAGGGCCTGGGCGGCGTTCTGCGTCGAGGAGGGCGACTGCCCGATGGGCGGGACGGTGGACGAGGTCATGGAGGGCCTGCGCACGTTCCTCACCTCCGTCGACCGGAGCCCGTTGCCGCGCACGGGCGACAGCAGCGTCCCCCGGCTCACCGAGGGCTGGGCCTCGGTGGGCATCGCCCAGGCGATGTACGACCAGGGCCAGTGGGAGTTCCTCGTCGACGCGATGCGTCGCGCCGTCGGCGGGGACGGCACGGGGCTCATGCAGCTCGCCGACCAGTACGCCCACCGCAACCCGGGTGGAGAGTATGCCGACAACATCCTCGAGGCCTACCTCGCCGTGAGCTGCCTGGACCGACCCGAGACGACTGACCTCGAGGAACGGCGCCGGCTCGCCGAGGAGGCAGCGGACACGGCTCCCACGTGGGCCGCGTACCTCATGTGGGGATCGCTCCCGTGCGGCTACTGGCCCATCCCGGCGACCGGTGAGCCCAAGAAGGTCACCGCCGACGGCGCCGACCCGATCGTCGTCATCGGCACCACCCGCGACCCGGCGACGCCGTACGAGTGGTCGGTGCGGCTGCGCGAGCAGCTCGCGGACGCCTCGCTCCTCACCCTCGACGGCGACGGCCACACGGCATACAGCCGTTCCAACGACTGCATCGACAAGGCCGTCGACCGCTTCTACCTCAAGGGGACCGTGCCTCAGGACGGGCTGCGCTGCTGACCTCACCGGCACCCGGGCCGCGTTTCGCGGTCGAGCGGCGGGACTCGTATACTCGTCCGGCGTGCCCGAGCCCGCTCGGGCGTCCGCCGCCTTAGCTCAGTCGGCCAGAGCGATTCACTCGTAATGAATAGGTCAAGGGTTCGATTCCCTTAGGCGGCTCCACCGCAGCTCCGCAGGTCAGGCCCCCACGACGACGGTCGGGGGCCTTTCCCGTGGCCCGGGGCCCGGGCCACGTGTCGCGCGTACCGGGGTGCCAGGCGCGCACCAGGTCGCGCGAACGGCATCCCCACGGTTGGCGTAGAGGTCTGGTCCGAAGCTTCCGTGGTGCCGCACGCGCGGGATGTCGCGCCCTTGGCACCACCGGGGGCGCGCTCCTCGCGCGTCGGCTTCTGCGGTCCCGCGTGCGGGAGGCGACACCCGGTACGCGGAGGTACCACCGGGGGAGTATCCCGGTGTGCGCCGCGCGGCCGACGAACCCACCGGGCCGCTGTCCCTACGCTGAACGCATGTCCGGCACGAGCCACCGCACCTCGTCCGCGCCGGGCCTCGACCAGCTGGACCGATGGGCTCCCTGGTACCCACACGGGGCGACCCGCGGCCCGTGGCGGTCCTGGCGACTGCCCCTCGCCGTGGCCCTGACGATCTTCCAGGTGGTCGGCACCCTCGGGGCCGCCCAGGGTCAGCCCGAGCGCCGCCCGCTGGACGCCCTCGCGGTGGCCCTCCTCGTCGCCGGCCCGGTGGCCGTCGCCGTCCTCATGGCGCGGGTCAGCGTGGTCGCGGTGACCGCCGTCGTGGGCGCCGTCACCGCTGCGTACCTCGTCCTCGGCTACCCGTACGGTCCGATCGTCGTGTCCCTCGTCGTGGTCCTCGTCGCCTCGGTCGTCACCGGCCACCGAGCCACGGCCTGGCTCGTCGCAGCGGGGGTCCTCATCGCGCACGCGACGGGGGTGATCCTCGACCCGGCTCGGACGTGGTCGTGGGTCGGCGCCACGGCCACCCTTGCCTGGGCGCTCCTCCTGCTGGCCTTCGCCGAGGTGGTGCGGGTGAGGCGGGAACGCGTGCAGACGCACCGGCGTGCCCTCGCTGAGGAGCGAAGGCGTCGGGCCGGTGAGGACCGGCTGCGCATCGCGCAGGACCTCCACGACGTCGTGGCCCACCACATGTCGCTCATCAACGTGCAGGCCTCCGTCGCCCTCCACCTGCGCGAGCAGCAGCCCGAGCAGGTCGACGAGGCGCTGCGCGTCATCAAGGGGGCGAGCAAGGAGGCCCTCACCGAGCTCCGCTCCCTCATCGACGTGCTCCGCGAGGGGGAGGGACCCGCCCCGCGCCACCCCACCGCGACGCTTGCGGCGCTGGACGACATCGTCGAGCGCAGCCGGTATGCCGGGCTGGACATCACGTCGCACGTCACCGGGGTGCCGGGTCCGCTGCCGCCCGGGGTGGAGGTCGCGGCATACCGGGTCGTGCAGGAGGCCGTGACCAACGTCATCCGTCACGCCGGAGCGACGCGAGCCGAGGTCACCGTCGAGCACCTCCCGCAGGAGCTCGTCGTCCGGGTCGACGACGACGGGTCCGGGTGGAGCGCCACCGGCGATCCCGAGGAGGGGCACGGCATCCGTGGCATGCGCGAACGCGCCGCGGCCCTGGGCGGACGCCTCGACGTCAGCCCCTCACCGCTCGGCGGGCTGCGCGTGACCGCCACGTTCCCCACCGGGAACGCGTCGTGATCGGCGTCGTCCTCGCCGACGACCAGGCGCTGCTCCGCGCCGGCCTGCGGGCGCTGCTCGACGCCGAGCCGGACATCTCCGTGCTCGGGGAGGCCGCGGACGGGCACGAGGCACTCGAGCTGGTGCGGACCCTGCGCCCGGACGTGGTGCTCATGGACATCCGGATGCCGGGAACGGACGGGCTCGTCGCCACCCGGCTCATCGCGGCAGAGCCGGAGCTGGCCCGCACCAAGGTCGTCGTCCTGACCACCTTCGACCTCGACGAGTACGTCTTCGAGGCCATCCGCAGCGGAGCCAGCGGGTTCCTCGTCAAGGACACCGAGCCGACCGAGCTGCTCCGGGCCGTGCGCGCGGTGGCCGGCGGCGACGCGCTCCTCTCACCCAGGGTCACCCGACGACTCATCGGGGAGTTCGCGTCCCGCAGCCGGCCGGGTGGGGCCCGGGCCGCCCAGCAGCTCGGAGTGCTCACCGAGCGCGAGCGGGAGGTCGTCTCCCTCGTGGGCGAGGGACTGTCGAACGACGAGATCGCCGACCGGCTCGTCGTGTCGCCGTCCACCGCGAAGACCCATGTCTCACGCGCGATGGTCAAGCTCCAGGTCAGGGACCGCGCCCACCTCGTCGTGCTCGCCTACGAGTCGGGCCTCGTCCGGCCGGGCTGGTCCGAACCCTGAGCCGAAGGTGCGGACCTGCGGCATACCGCGGAGGGAGTGCACGGGTTGCCTCCTGCAGGGGGATTCCGCGGGATGCCGGGCGGCGAAGCATGGACGTGCACGCAGCCACCGACCACAGGAGTGACCATGACCGCCGTCTCCACCATCGCCCAGAACCTCGTCACCCATCCCGGCCACTACGCCGACGGACACGGGTGGTACCCGTTCTTCCCCTTCGTCGGGTTCTTCTTCTTCCTGCTCCTGTTCTTCCTCCTGCTCGGTGCCTTCGGACGCCGTCGGATGTGGGGCGGCTGGGGCGGCCCCTATCGATCCGGGGTGGAGTCCGCCGAGGCGGACCTCGCCCGACGCTTCGCCGCCGGAGACATCGACGAGACGGAGTACGAACAGCGCGTCGCGACGCTCCGTCGCCTCCGCCAGCGCTGATCCGGCTGGCGGCGGGGGGGGGGGGGGCCCCCCCCCCCCCCCCCCC
>CALCXF010000023.1 GCA_937907685.1 uncultured Nostocoides sp. | reverse complement strand
GCGCCGTTGCGGCGACAACCCTGCTGGTCCGAGGAAAGGAACGATGATGAAGCACAGGAGAACATCTCGGCCACGGCTCCTCGCGTGGGGGGCGATCGTCCTGAGCGCCCTCCTCGGCGTGGCACTCGCCACCGTGCCGAGTGCCGGGGCCCTCGGCACGACACCCCACGCCCACCACGAAGCCGCGGCCGTCAGCACGCCGAGAGTCGCCCGCAGCGACTTCCACGACCAGATGCGCAAGCTGTGGGAGGACCACATCACCTGGACCCGTCTCTCGATCGTCACGTTCGCCGACGAGTCCCCCGGCTTCGGGGCGACGGCAGATAGGCTCCTGCAGAACCAGAGCGACATCGGTGATGCCATCGCACCCTTCTACGGCCGTGCGGCTGGCGACCAGCTGACCGCCCTGCTGCGCGACCACATCACCATCGCCGTGGAGCTCCTGCAGGCAGTGCGAGCAGAGGACACCGAGGCCTTCGACGCCGCCCGGATGCGCTGGTACGCCAACGGCAACGACATCGCCGACCTCCTGTCCGCCGCGGCTCCCCGCTCCTGGCCGAACGACCTCGTGCGCGCCGACATGAAGCAGCACCTCGACCAGACCCTGGCCCAGGCTGCCCATGAGCTGAACGCCGAGTACACGGCGAGCGTGGCCGACTACGAGGTCATCCACGCTCACATCCTCATGATGGCCGACCGGCTCAGCGACGGGATCATCGCCCAGTTCCCGTCCCGCTTCCGCTGAGCCGGTTGGCCCGTTGGCGGGGCTGCCGGCGGCGGCTCCGGCGATGGCGGCGACGACCTAGTGGTGGGAATCCAGCACGCGGAACTCGGTGCCGTCGGGGTCAGCCAAGACCAACCAAGGGGTCTCCGCCCCCAGTGCCAGCGCCGAGTCGAGTGGCTCCGAGAGAGAAGAGTCGCTCGGCCTCGCTTCCCGGGTCGCCCTCGGTGGGGACGAGATCGAAGCGCTGTGTGGTCGTCTGTACCCGCGCGGACATCGGCGGTCCCCCCCACCCGATCTTGGTGCCCCCCTCAGGTGACTGGATGGCGGTCTCCTCATCCTGGTCCCACACCAGCGGCCAGCCCAATGCGGCAGACCAGAACAGGCCGACCTCGCGGCTCCCGTCACAGGCGAGCTCGCCCAAGAAGCCGCAGTCAGCGAGGAACGAGCTGCCGGGCGGGATCACGCAGAACTCGTTTCCGCCTGGGTCGGCAAGGACGACGTGGCCTTCCTCAGGACGCTGCCCGACATCCAGATGACGGGCGCCGAGCTCCACTGCCTTCGCCACCGTCTCCTGCTGGCCGGCGTCGCTGCTGCTGGTCAGGTGGAGATGCATGCGGTTCGGCCCCACCTTGGGAATGCGGGTGGGGGCGAAACCAAGGCCGAGCTGGGTGCTCGTGCCCGGCAGGAGTGCGCCGCCCCTCGACTCGAGCACGGACCGGCCGAGCATGGCTGCCCAGAACCGTGCCAGTCGGGCCGGATCGTGGGCGTCGAACGTCACCGCAAGCAGTCGCGAGGGCATGGCGTCCACGGTAGTGGAGCCGCAGGCACGAGCCGCCCGCCCACACCACGATGCCGTCGCGAGGCCTGGACGCTCGAGCCCGAGGCGGTTCAGTCCAGGGTCAGCTGGGCCCGGTGATGCCGGTGATGCAGCACGGGGTACGCGTACACCTCGGCCAGCGTCATCGAGGGCGTGAAGTACGGGTCCCAGCTCGTGGGAAACGCCATGGCGCCACTCAGCCGCTCTTCGGGCTCCTGGTCAAGGCTCCGCACCAGGTGGTCGATGGTCCGGTCCAGCAGCCAGCCCATCCGGGCGTGGTTGAACACCAGCGCGCCACCGCACGAGCCGGCGTAGTTGACCCAGTGGAACGGCCGACGTCCGGCGTCCAGCAGGCCGGCGAACGCGCGACGAACCGAGCTCGGCCTGGCCGACATGAACCGCACCAGCGGCAGGAGACGGCGCACGACGAGGAAGCCGAAGACCATGTGGAAGAGCAGCTGCTCGTTCGTCCAGGCGGTGCCGTCGCTGCGGGCACGCAGCCGCTCCGGTGTCGCCCCGCCGAGGAGCTCATGCAGGTCCGCTCGAGCGGCGAACAGGTCTGCCTCGATGGCTTGACGGTCGACGAGCGGGCTCGTCTCGTCACCTTCGGCGTCCACGCCCCCATGCTCCCTCATGGGCAGACCGACGTGCCGGCCAGCGCCAAGGTCCGAGTCAGTCGAGGGCTCGCCGCACGACGGGCTCGGCGCGGTCGGCGACCTGCTCCATGACGCCTCGACGTCGGAGCCGCGCGATCGCATTGCCGGCGACCAGCGTGGCGGGAACCGCGAGGATGAGGCCGACGATGCCCCCCACCAACCCACCGAGCGCGGTCACGACGAGCACGACGAGAGGATGGATGTCGAGGGTGCGCCCCATGACCCGCGGCTCGACGAAGTTCTCGAGGAGCAGGTTGGCCGCCAGGACGACGAGGAGCATGACGACTGCGTCCTTCAGGCCGCCGTCACCGAGTGCCACGACGACGGCCAGGCCCCCTCCCAGAAACGCGCCGATGTAGGGGATGTAGCCCCCGATGAAGTTGACCACCATGATCGTGAGGACGAGCGGCAGGCCCAGCAGGAGGCTGGTGATGCCGATGACGACCGCCACGGTGGCTGACATGACCGTGCGCCCGCGGCCGTAGCTGCGCAGGATCAGGCAGGTGTCGCCGATGAACCCGTCGAGGTCCGCTCGCTCCCCGGGGCCGACACGGGCGACCAGCGATCGGCGCAGCTGGGAACCGTCCTTGAGCAGGTAGTACATGATGAGCGCTCCGAGGATGAGGCCGCTCGCGATGCCCACGAGGCTGCCCACGCCCGAGACGAGCCGAGTGAGGAAGCCACCCTCCAGTGCCGGTGACATCGAGCTGACCGAGGCGCGGATGGAGTCCACCGTGGCCTGGTCCACCCCGAGCGGGCCTTCGGCCTGCTCAGCCGCTGCGTCGACCGAGTCCCCGATCTGGCTGACCTGGGTGACGACTCCCTGGAACGTTGCCACCGTCACCAGCGTCATGAGTGCCAGCAGCCCGAGGACCACCGCGCCGGCGGCAAGCGTGGGTCTGACCCGACGACGTGTGAGCGCGACGGCCGCCGGCTTGAAGATGATGGCCAGCACTGCGGCGAACGTCAGCGGCAGCATGATCTCGTTCACGGCGGACACGGCCGCCGCGATGATGACCGTCGATGCGACGAGGCCGATGAAGGTCCACGCCCACAGGCCGACCGTCGGCATGAAGCCGGTCACCCGAGGGTCGCCGCTCGTCCCTGCAGGGATCCCAGCCGTCCATGGACCCGAGGACAGCTCTGCGTCGGCGCGCGGGTCGGTGGTCCGCGGGTCAGCACTGACTCGTCTCTGTCTCATGTCCATCGGCCTCCGATACAGATGCCAGCACCACGACGCGCGCTGGTGCCTGACAACGAGTAGAGCCCCGAGCGTGGGGACGTGCATCGCCCTCCGCAGGTGAGTCGCTCGCGCTCCCACCACCGCCCCGTCCGCGGTTCGACGTCGTGCTACGTGGTGATCAGGTCGACCTCCACATCGGCCTTCTGCAGGCTCTCGAGCAGGCAATCGAGTCCTCGCGGCTCACCCGGTGCCACGACGATCACCGTGTGACGCGGGACCAGCTTCGCGTCGAGGGGCCCCAGCATGGAACACAGGTCCGGACCGACGCGCCCGCGAAGGGTGATCTCGATGCTCAGGCCGGCACTCATGGCCCCACGAACTCCTCGGGTGCCCGGCGTACCTCGACCACTTCGAGCCCCAGGGAGTGGATCCGGTTGAGCAGGCCCAGGAGGGCCGCCTGGTCAGGCACCTCGCCCCTCAGCACCGTCTCGGTGGGGACCACCGTGGTCGTGATGTAGTCGAGATCGTCGAGGTCCTCGAGGGCGTCGCGCGCGACCTCGCCGCGGATGTGCACCACATATGTCTTCGCCAACACGTTCACTCCTCGGGGACATGGCACTCCACCATGGCGCGTCGGCGGCCACCACCGCCTCACCCGCAGGGGGTAGGAGTTTCGACGCGACGGGTGCCGTCGGCGGTCACGCGGTAGCCTGCGGTATTGAGCCGGATGCCGGGGTGACCCGTCCGGGCCCGGCCAGTTGGGAGCCATGCGTGGGGCAAGTGATGGAGACATCATCCGGTTCCGGTCGCGAGCCGCTCTACGCACGTTCCCCCCAAGGTGCTGACGAGGCGCTGATGGCGACCAAGCTGGCACGTCCACGGGTTCCGCCCACCTACGTTCCGCGCGCTCACCTGGACACGCTGCTCGACGAGGGCACGATGAGACCCCTGACCGTTCTGAGCGCGGGTGCCGGGTGGGGAAAGACCCTCGCAACGGCAGCATGGGCAGCGTCCGGTCCGGCGGTCGGGCCGGTGGCCTGGGTCTCCCTCGATCCCACGGACAACCAGCCACGTACGTTCTGGTCCTACGTGGTGGCCGCGATCCGGATGACGGCCGTGGTACCGGCGGACAACCCACTGGCCGAGCTCGTGCCCGGGCTGGGCAGCGAGCGGGAGAACCTGCGCCGGCTCGCGGATGGCCTGGCCGAGCTGCCGCAGCCCGTGGTGCTGGTTCTGGACGACTTCGGTGTCATCACCCACCCCGATGTTCTCGCCGGCATATCCGGCCTCCTCCGATACCCGGCATCCTGCCTGCGGCTGGTGCTCCTGACCCGCTCGGACCCGGTACTGCCCCTGCACCGACTGCGGGTGGCCGACGACCTCAGGGAGATCCGGTCCCGCGACCTGGCCCTCAACGTGACGGACGCCGCAGCCCTCATGGCGGCCGACGGTGTGGTCGTGGCACCGGAGGACGCGGCGCTCCTCGTGGAGCGCACCGAGGGGTGGCCGGTGGGACTGCGGCTGGCTGCCCTGTTCCTGGGACGACCGGGACCGGCGCGCAGTGCCGGCGACTTCGCGGGCGACGACCAGGCGGTCGTCGAGTACCTCGCCGAGGAGGTGCTCACTCGGCAGTCTCCCAGGATGCGGCGCTTCCTCACGAGGACGTCGATCGCCGAGCGGGTCAACTGCGAGCTGGCCGAGGTCCTCACCGACGAGCCCCTCAGCCAGCACCACCTGGAGGTCCTGGAGAGCTCCAACACCTTCGTGGTCGGTCTGGGTCCGGGCCGGGAGTGGTACCGCTACCACGGCCTGCTCCAGGACATGTTGCGTCATCGGCTCCTCGTCGAGGAGCCGGGGGTGGTGCCTGAGCTGCACCAGCGGGCGGCGCAGTGGTACGCCGACAACGACCTTCCTCTCGAGGCACTTCGACACGCTGCCGCTGCCGGCAACTGGACACTGTTCGGTCGGCTCTTCGTGACGCAGGCGTTGCCCCTCTCGGTCTCCGTGGACCGGGCGGCACTGGACCAGGTGCTCGCGACGGTTCCCATCCACAGGGTGGCCACTGGGCCGGAGCTCGAGCTGGCCGCCGCGACCCGCCTCATGTTCGCCGGGCGGATCGGCGAGATGGCGAACCACCTGACCCGCGCGGAGCAGCTCCTCGAGACGGCGGATCCCGATACACGAGCCGGAGCGAGCATCGGTCGACTCGTGCTCTTCAGTTTCCTGGCGCGCGCTCGGGGAGACAACGATGCGCTGATCCACGCCGCATCCGCGGCGCTGCACGAGCTGTCCGGGGACGGAGCCGCGCTTCCGGCCGCCAACGGATACCGGGCCGCGGCCCTGGGGAACCTCGGCACCGGTCTGCTGTGGTCAGGACGGCTGATCGCGGCCGAACAGCGGCTCCTCGAGGGCTTGGACGTGGCCGAGGGCACCACTCTGGATGCCAGTCGCATCAACATGCTCGCCCACCTGGGACTCGCCAGCGCCGCCTCGGGCCGGCTGTCGGAGGCGTTCCGCCACGCCACCCAGGCCACGGAGATCGTCCGGACGCGTGGGTGGGAACCTCTGCCGCAGGCGGCGACGGCCTATCTCGCCCTGGCGATCGTGCACCTGCAGTGGAACGACGTCGACGAGGCCCAGATGCTGCTGGCCGAGGCGCGGGCGGCATCCGCTCTCGCGATCACTCCCCGATGGGCGACCGAGCTGGCCCAGATCCGGCTCAACGCGTCCCTCGGGCTCGTGGCCGCGGCCCGGGAGGACCTCGACTGCTGGCGGAGGCCCGAGCTGCATCCGCTCTCGAGATCACCCCGCGATGGGCGTCCGAGCTGGCCCAGATCCGCCTCCACGCGTCCCTCGGGCTCGTGGCCGCGGCCCGGGAGGAGCTCAGCCCGCTGCGCGACGGTGTGGACGAGTGGCAGCCGCCGCCGTTCCTGGCACGCTGGTTGACGATCACTGAGGCCGAGGTCGAGCTCGCTGCCGGTGATCCGGCGGCGGCCGTGGTGCGACTGGACTCAGGACCGCCTCTGGACCCCTCGTCGTCACAGGCGCCCGAACGCATCTGCCGGTCGCGGGCGCTGCTCGCCCTGGGTGACCCCGAGGCGGCCGACGAGGTGCTGGCCGTTCTGCGCGACGAGCGACGCCAGCACGGGTCCGTGGTCGAGATGTGGCTTCTCACGGCCTTGGCTGCCGGGAGGCTCCGAGAGGACGGCCGATCCACCGACGCCGTGCGTCGAGCGCTGCAGGCAGCGGAGCCCGAAGGGGTCCGACGGCCGTTCGTGACCTTGGACCAGGAGCGCCTGCCGAGACTCCTCCTGCGCGCGAAGGAGATGCAGCTCGGCTCGGGGCAGTTCCTCGACAGCGTGCTGGAGGACCTGGGGGCCGTGGCCCGGCGGCCGCCCTCGACCAGCTCGCTGCCCGTGCCGCTGACCGACAGGGAGCTGAGCGTG
>CALCXF010000022.1 GCA_937907685.1 uncultured Nostocoides sp. | reverse complement strand
GCGAGAACCTTACGCGCTACCGGCACTACCCGCGGATCGTCGGGGAGACCGGTGGCAAGGACTTCGTGGTCGCCCACCCCAGCGCCGATCCCGACGTGCTGCGCACCGCGCTCATCCGGGGGGCGTTCGAGTACCAGGGGCAGAAGTGCTCGGCGGCGTCGCGCGCTTATGTGCCCCGCTCGGTGTGGCGGCAGATCAAGGGGGACCTCGTCGAGCTCACCGACGGCCTGCCGGTCGGTGACGTGACCGACCTGTCCAACTTCATGGGCGCAGTCATCGACGACCGGGCCTTCGCCAAGCACAAGGCCGCCATCGACCGGGCTCGGGCGACCAGCCACCTCGACGTCGTGGCCGGCGGCACCTACGACGACTCCGAGGGCTGGTTCGTGCGCCCCACCGTGGTCGAGAGCAGCGACCCCACCGACGAGATGTTCGCGACCGAGTACTTCGGGCCGATCCTCTCCGTGCACGTCTTCCCCGACCGGCAGTACTCCAAGGTCCTCGACCAGATGGAGTCCTTCGCCCCTTACGCCCTCACCGGCGCCGTCATAGCGCAGGACCGGGCCGTCATCGCCGAGGCGACGCACCGGCTGCGCTTCGCGGCGGGCAACTTCTACGTCAACGACAAGCCGACCGGGGCGGTCGTCGGGCAGCAGCCCTTCGGTGGCGGCCGGGCATCCGGCACCAACGACAAGGCCGGGTCTGCCGCGAACCTCCTGCGCTGGACCTCGGTCCGCTCGATCAAGGAGAACTTCGTCCCGCCGACGAGCCACCCCTACCCGCACATGGGCTGAGGCCCCACCTCCCACCGCCGCGGCCGGTCGCCACCCGTCGACATCCGCCAGCCGCAGGTCAGCGGGCGAGCCACTCCCGCAGCAGGCTGGTCTCGATCTCGATCGCGGCGTTGATCGGGACCGCGGCGGACTGCTCGATCTTGCCGCCGATGAACGGCACGTTCGCCTTGAGCTCGGCCTCGAGGAGCTCGAGCGTCCGCGTCCCCGACGGCACGAGCCGCAGGGTCCCCTTGAGGGTGAGCGGCGCTCCCTTGACGTGGAGGTCGACGGCCGACTCGCGAGAGCCGTCGGCCGCAGGCCCCGACCACTCGTGCACCTCGATGACGGTGAGCCGCTCCCCGACGAAGGATCGCGCGAAGTCCGGCAGACCGTCGGACGGAAGGAGCCGCGTCGTGCTCACCCGTTCGCCGGCGCGGCCAGGTCCGATGTCGACGCTGAAGCGCCCGCTTTCGTCGGTGGTGGCGGCGCACTTGGCCTCCTGGAAGGCCCGGTCGATGAAGAGGGCGTGGACCTCGTCCACCGTTCCCGCCAGCTCCTCGCGCGTCGTCACTCGCACGGTCCGTCCTCTCGTTCGTCGGTCCGGCGATCCTCTCACCCCTCGCGGAGCCGGTGGGACACCCCCGCCAGGGTCGTCGTCGACTCCCGAAGCACCGAGAGCACCCAGTCCCGCCGGCGCCGGTGCTGGGCGAGGACGAGGTCGAGCTCAGCCTGCAGGTGCGATCTCACCTCGTCGCGCGACTGGTCGACGTCGGCGTCCGCCGACCCGGTGACGCCCCAGCCCTGCTCGACACGGCCCTCGCGCACCTCGAGCCCGGCACCGGCGGCACGTTCCGCGATGGTCCGCGCCCGCGCCACAAGGTCCGCGACGTCGGTCGCCTGGTCCTGCAGGATGCCGCCGACCCGCTCCAGCTCCTCCGCAGCAGTCGTCGCGGCGTCGGCCAGACCGGCGCCGCGCCGTCGGGACTCCGCCGACGCTCGCCCGGTCCACCCGTCTGCCATGGCGTCGTATGCCGTGCGCACGCCGGTGCCGTGTCCGGCCAGCGAGCGCGCCACCGCGCGAGCGGTGAGAGCGCATGCGGACAGCGACGCGGGGTCACCCGGCACCACGCTCAACGGAGCTCACCGCCGGACACGCTGGGTCGGACGCCGTCTCCGCGGACTGGATCGATCGGCGGGGTGCCCAGCTCATCGGCCTCGGCGCAAGTGCTCGCCGGCGACGCTGGCCGCCCGGCATACCGGGCCAGCGGCGGACCCAACTCTTCGGCGACGTCACCGAGCGCACGCAGGGTGTCGGCGACCTGGTCGAGCCAGTCGTCGAGGACCCGCTGTGGACGTGGCTCGCCCGTGACGACGAGACAGGCGAGGATCTCGTCCTCTGCGGCAGTGACGGTCGCGCGTAGGTCGTCGAGCCGCGCAAGAACGGCGCGGGCACGCTCGGGGTCGGGACCGAGGGGCACCTTGTCACTGTAGAGGCCCGCAGCACCCGCTCCGCGGTTGTCCACAGCCTCCGGACCGCTCTCACCGGCCCCCAGGATGCCCGCGGTCGACGCGACGTCGGTGGCGGCGGCGTAGGGTCGCCGGGTGGCCACCGACGACCGCAGGGGCACCGGAACGGGGTCGGCGCCACCCCACGACAGCGCATCCACCCCCGCCCGTCGTCGTCACCCCGACTCCGGTGAGCGCCACCCGGACGACGACGGCACTGACGTGAACGCCCGCCTCGCAGAGGCCGCGGTGTCCCTCACCGCCGAGCTGGTGCGCATCGACTCTGTCAACCCGGGCCTGGTGCCGCACGCGGCAGGGGAGTCCGCCATCGTCGGTCACCTGAGCGACCGCCTGCGGGCACGCGGGTTCGACACGCACCTCGTGACCCCATCCGGGCGGCCAGACCGGCCGAGCCTGGTGGCCGTGGGCCCTGCGGGCCGCTCGGGGCCGACGGTCGTCCTCAACGGCCACCTCGACACGGTGGGAGTCGACGGGATGGTCGAGCCGTTCGCCGCCTCCATCGACGGCGACCGCCTTCGCGGACGGGGAGCGTCGGACATGAAGAGCGGAGTGGCGGCGATGGTCGTGGCCGCCGAGGAGCTCACGGCCCGCGCGTCGCCCGGTCGGGTCGTGCTCGCCCTCGTGGCCGACGAGGAGGACGCGAGCCTCGGCACCGAGGCGGTGCTCGAGGCGCTGCCGCGGCTCGGCCTGCACCCCGACGTGGCGGTCGTCGGCGAGCCGACCTGGCTCGCCCTCGCGCAGACCCTGCGCGGGTACGCCCTCGTCGAGGTCACCCTCGAGGGCCGTGCAGCACACTCCTCGCAGCCAGAGCTCGGTGTCAACGCGGTGGCCCACCTCGGTCGCCTCCTCGTCGCCGTCGAGGAACGGGGACGTGACCTCGCGACCCGCGGCGGCTCCCTCATGGTCACGGTGGCCAGTGGTGGGGAGTCACCGTTCGTCCTCGCCCACTCGGCACGTGCCCTCGTTGAGCGTCGCACCGTGCCGGGAGAGCCCGCGGGCGACGCGCTCGCCGAGGTGGAGGACCTGCTCGCCGACCTGTCCCGGAGCGACCGCACCTTCCGTGGCTCAGCCCGGCTGGTGATCGCCCGAGAGGCGTGGCGCCTCGACGCCGAGGGGCCGGCGGCCGCCCTCGGCGCGCAGCTCGAGGATGCCCTCACGAACGGATCCCCCCTCGACCGGGTGCACGCGCCGTACTGGATGGAGGCACCGCTGTGGCAGGCGGCCGGCATCCCGACCATCGTCTGCGGGCCGGCCGGCGGCGGCCTCCACGCCGCGGACGAGTGGGTCGATCTCGAACAGGTGCGCCGATATGCCGTCGCCCTCACCGCCGCCGTCGAGCGCTGGGCGACTGCCCGTGCCGACTGACCCGCGCGCACTCCGAGGTGACGCCCCGCTCCTCGACGCGTGGCTGCGCTTCCACGAGGAGCCGCCCACCCCGTTCACCATCCCTGGGCACAAGCAGCGCCGGGACCTCGTGGGTGACGTCGTGGCAGGCGACGTTCCGCTCTACGCGGGACTCGACACGATGAAGCTCACCCGTGGGGTGCTCGCCGACGCCGAGCAGCGGGCGGGGCGCCTGTGGGGCGCCGATCTGTGCCGGTTCTCCGTCGGCGGGTCGACGCACGGCAACCAGGCACTGGCGCTGGCAGTCGGCAGACCGGGTGACCGGGTCGTCGTCGCCCGCACCCTGCACCGCTCGATGCTCCTCGGGCTCGTGCTGGCGGGCCTCGTGCCGGTGTGGGTGCGCACGGAGGTCGACCCCACGCACGGTCTCCCGGTGGGCGTGTCACCCTCCGCGCTCGAGACGACCCTGAGATCGGCCCGCGACGCTCGCGCGGTGTTCGTCGGCGACCCGTCGTACGTGGGAACCGTGAGTGACGTGGCAGGTCTCGCCGCGGTGGCTCACCGGTACGACGTGCCGCTCGTCGTGGACGCCGCTTGGGGCGCGCATCTCGGCTTCCATCCCACCCTCCCTGCGCACGCCCTCGCGGCCGGCGCCGACGCGCTCGTCACGAGCGCCCACAAGGCGCTCCCGGCCTGGTCGCAGGGGGCCGTCGTGCTGGCGTCCAGCCGTCGGATCCGCCCCGGCCGCTTCGACGCCGCCGTCGAGGCGACGGCCACGACGAGCCCGTCCGGCGCCATCCTGGCCAGTATCGACGCGGCGAGGGCGCTGCTCGAGCGTGACGGGCGAGCCCTGCTGGGTCCCGTGGTGGAGGCCGTCGCCTCGGTTCGGCGGCGGTTGGCCGAGGTGCCCGGCCTCGTGGTCCTCGACGGCCCCGCCGTCGACCCGACCCGGCTCGTGGTCGTGCTCTCCGGCACGGGCGCGGACGGCAACGCGGTGGAGGCTGACCTGCTCGGCGTGGGGATGCCGGTGGAGATGGCCGACCGCGACACCGTCGTCGCCATGGTGACGCTCGCGGACACCCCGCCCCAGATCGACGCCTTCGGCGTGACGCTGGCCGAGTCCGTCGACCGCCACCGCGGTCCCGCACGTCCGGTCGTCAGCTCCGGTGCGTGGGCGGTCGACCCGGTGTGCGTCCTGACCCCGCGTGAGGCGTTCTTCGCCTCCCGGGAGAGCCTCCCCGTCGAGCGCGCCGTGGGCCGGGTGAGCGCGGAGCTCGTCGCGCCGTACCCGCCCGGCATCCCCGTGCTCGCGCCGGGCGAGGAGGTCACGCTCGACGCCGTCGACGCCCTGCGAGCAGCGCGTGCCGCCGGCAGCCGCATCGCGTATGCCGCGGACGTCACCCTCCGCACGATCGACGTCGTCGCCACCTGACGCGGGACCGGTGTCCCGTCGGCGAGACAACGGCCAGCGTGCAGGGGGATGGCCGGAGGCGTAGAGGTCGATAGGCTGCCAAGGCGGACACAAGGATGTGTCGCACCGCCCCGGGAAGTCGCGAAGGATTGCCAGCCCTCCATGTCGAAGCTCCAGGCCAGCACTCGTGAGGACGTCCTCGCCCCGATCGCCGCAGCGTTCGAGGAGGCGGCACCCGACGGCCTGGGTCACGACTTCGTCGAGCGCTACTTCCGGCACGTCCCGGTCGACGAGCTGACGGCGCGGACCGCCGACATCTACGCGGGCGCCGCGCGCAGCCACCTGGAGCTCGCCCGGCACCGGCTCCCCGGTGTGGCCAACGTGCGGGTGTACAACCCGAGCACGGAGAACGACGGCTGGTCCAACGCCCGGACCATCATCCAGATCGTCACCGACGACATGCCGTTCCTCGTCGACTCGGTCACCGGTGCCCTCGTCAACGCCGGCATCGACATCCACCTCATCGTCCACCCGCAGCTCGTCGTCACGAGGGATGCCGTCGGCAGGCTCGACAAGGTGCTCGACCAGGACGTCACCGGCCGCTCGGCGACAGGCGGCGTGGGCGAGCTGGCGGAGTCGTGGATGCTGCTCTCGATCGACCGGGAGAGCGACGAGGAGCGGCGCGCCGGCATCGAGCGCCAGGTCCGGGAGGTCCTCGAGGACGTCCGCCAGGCGGTCGAGGACTGGCCGAAGATGCGCAGCAGGTGCCTCGTCCTCGCGGCGGAGATCGAGGGGACGCCGCCGCCCGGCATCCACCCCGACGAGGTGGCGCTCGCCACCCGCTTCCTGCGGTGGATGGCGGACGACCACTTCACCTTCCTCGGCTTTCGCGACTACACCCTGAGTGAGACGCCGCAGGGAGAGGTCATCGCGCCGATCACCGGGTCCGGCCTCGGCATGCTCCGGTCCGACCCACCCCTCGGCAAGGAGCCGGACGTGCTGACGCCGCAGGCCCAGCAGAAGGCGCACGAGCCGAACATCCTCGTCCTCACCAAGGCGAACTCCCGCTCGACGGTCCACCGGGTCGCCCACCTCGACTACGTCGGCGTCAAGGCCTACGACGAGACCGGCCAGGTCGTCGGGGAGCGGCGGTTCCTCGGGCTGTATGCCTCCACGGCCTACACCGAGTCGGTGCTCCGGGTGCCGCTGGTCGCCGAGAAGGTGCACGCGGTGCTCGATCGGTCCGGAGTGGCCCCGGACAGCCACACCGGGAAGGACCTTCTGGGCGTCCTGGAGAGCTACCCGCGTGACGAGCTGTTCCAGGCAAGCATCGAGCAGCTCTACGAGACGTCCATGGCCGTCACGCAGCTCCAGGAGCGCCGCCGCACCAAGTTCTTCATCCGCGAGGACGACTTCGGCCGCTTCGTCTCCTGCCTCGTCTACATCCCCCGTGACCGGTACAACACCTCGGTCCGGCTCCGCATGGCCGACATCCTCAAGGACACCTTCGGTGGTGAGTCCGTCGAGTTCTCTGCCCGGGTCAGCGAGTCCGCCCTGTCGCGGATCCAGTTCGTCGTGCGGGTGCCGCGGGGCAAGCAGGTCCGCAGGCTCGGCGGCGCCGAGCATGAGGCCCTCGAGCAGCGCCTCGTCGAGGTCAGCCGCACCTGGTCGGACCGCCTCGGTGACGCCCTCCGGGCCACGTACGGCGAGGAGGTCGGCGACCGCCTCATGGACCGCTTCGGGCGGGCGTTCCCGACGTCCTACGAGGAGACCTTCAGCGTCAACCAGGGCGTCGCCGACCTCGCTCACCTGAGCCGCCTCGGGCAGACCACCCGCACGAGCGTCGCGCTCTACCGCCCCGCCGAGGCCCCGGACACCATCCGCCGCTTCAAGCTGTTCCGGGTCGACCCACTCTCGCTCACGGACATCCTGCCGATCTTCAGCCACATGGGCGTCGAGGTCGTCGACGAGCAGCCGTTCGAGGTGGAGCGGGCCGACGGCACGACGCTGTACGTCTACGACTTCGGTCTCCGGGTGCGCGACGCGGCGATCTGGCAGGCGTGCCCGCACGAGCGGCTGCGTGAGCTCTTCGAGGGCGCCGTCTCGGCGGTGTGGGACGGCCGGGCGGAGTCCGACGGCTTCAACCGGCTCGTCCTCGCCGCACAGCTCCCCTGGCGCCAGGTGGTGGTCCTGCGCGCGATCGCCAGATACCTCCGACAGACCCGGGCCACCTACTCGCAGAACTACCTCGAGGACGCCCTCGTCTCGCACCCGGAGATCGCGCGCGACCTCGTCGAGCTGTGGGAGACCCGTTTCGACCCCGACCGGTATGCCGGCGGGTCGCAGGAGGGCGGTCGGGCGGGGGCCAAGGCGACGGCGGACGACGACCAGCGCACAGCAGCCGAGCAGGTCGTGGCCCAACGGGTGGCCGATGCGCTGGACGGGGTGTCCTCACTCGACCACGACCGCATCATCCGCGCCTTCCTCGGCGTCATCCGCGCCGGGCTCCGCACGAACTACTACCAGCTGGGCGACGACGGGGCGGCGCACAAGTCCTACGTCTCGCTGAAGCTCAACCCGAAGTCGGTGCCCGACCTGCCGGCGCCTCGGCCGCAGTTCGAGATCTGGGTCTACAGCCCGCGGGTCGAGGGAGTGCACCTGCGCTTCGGGCCCGTGGCTCGTGGCGGCCTGCGCTGGTCGGACCGCCGGGAGGACTTCCGCACCGAGGTCCTGGGCCTCGTCAAGGCCCAGATGGTCAAGAACGCGGTCATCGTCCCGACCGGCTCCAAGGGCGGGTTCTACCCGAAGCAGCTCCCGGACCCGGCCGTGGACCGCGAGGCGTGGCTGGAAGAGGGAAAGACGGCATACCGGATGTTCATCTCCGGCCTGCTCGACGTCACGGACAACCGCGTGTCGGGCTCGATCGTGGCGCCCGAGCGCGTCGTCCGGCACGACGGCCGCGACCCGTACCTCGTCGTCGCAGCCGACAAGGGGACCGCGACGTTCTCGGACATCGCGAACGGGGTGGCGCGGTCCTACGGCTTCTGGCTCGACGACGCCTTCGCCTCCGGCGGTTCCGCCGGCTACGACCACAAGGCCATGGGCATCACGGCACGTGGGGCATGGGAGTCGGTCAAGCGGCACTTCAGGGAGATGGGCGTCGACACCCAGAGCACCGACTTCACCGTCGTCGGCATCGGCGACATGAGCGGTGACGTCTTCGGCAACGGGATGCTCCTGTCCGAGCACATCCGGCTCGTGGCCGCCTTCGACCACCGCCACGTCTTCGTCGACCCCGAACCGCAGGCGACCGAGTCGTTCGCCGAGCGCAGGCGGCTCTTCGAGCTCCCTCGCTCGTCCTGGGACGACTACGACAGGACGCGCATCTCGCCCGGCGGCGGGGTCTTCCCGCGCAGCCTGAAGTCCATCGATGTCACCCCCGAGATGGCGCGTGCCCTCGGTATCCCCAAGGCCACGACGGCCGTGACCCCCGCCGAGCTCATCCACGCGATCCTCATGGCGCCCGTCGACCTGCTGTGGAACGGCGGCATCGGCACCTACGTCAAGGCCTCCTCCGAGGACCACCTCGCGATCGGCGACCGCGCGAACGACGCCATCCGGGTCGACGGGAAGCAGCTGCGGGTCTCGGTCGTCGGAGAGGGCGGCAACCTGGGGCTGTCCCAGCTGGGGCGCATCGAGGCCGCGCTGTGCGGGGTCCGGGTCAACACCGACGCCATCGACAACTCGGCCGGGGTGGACACCTCCGACCACGAGGTCAACATCAAGATCCTCCTGGGCGAGGTCGTCCGCGCGGGTGGCCTCACGACCGAGGAGCGCAACGAGCTGCTCGCGTCGATGACCGACGACGTCGCGGCGCACGTGCTCCGCGACAACTACGAGCAGAACGTCCTCCTCGGCAACGCCCGGGCCCAGGAGCACTCGATGGCGAGCGTCCACGAGCGCCTCATGCACTGGCTCGAGGACCGGGGCGACCTCGACCGGGGCCTCGAGTTCCTCCCCAGCGACGCCGAGCTCGAGAAGCGTGCCCATGAGGGCCTCGGCCTGAAGTCCCCGGAGTTCGCGGTGCTCGTGGCCTACGCCAAGCTGGCGGTCAAGCAGGACATCCTCGCCAGCTCGATCCCTGACGACCCCTACTTCGAGCGCACCCTCGCCGAGTACTTCCCGCCGGCCATTCGGGAACGGTATGCCGGTGAGCTGGCCGGGCACCCCCTGCGCCGGGAGATCATCACGAACTCGGTCGTCAACTCGATGGTGAACCGCGGCGGCATCACGTTCGCCTACCGGGCCGCCGAGGAGGCGGGAGCGACCCCGGAGCAGGTGGCCAGGGCGTTCGTCGTCTGCCGTGAGGTCTTCCGACTCGCCGACTTCGTCCGGGAGGTGGAGGCCCTGGACAACGTCGTGCCGACGGCAGCACAGACCGCGCTCTACCTCGAGTTCCGGCGGCTGCTCGACCGCTCGGTCCGCTGGTTCCTCACGTCGCGGCCCTCGATGCTCGACATCGGAGCCGAAGTCGAGAGGTTCTCGGGGATCGTCCGGGAGCTCGGGCCCCAGGTGCCCACGCTGCTGAGGGGCGACGAGCGCCGACGGCTCCAGCGCCGGGCCACCGAGCTGGAGAAGGTGGGGGTCCCGGCGACCCTCGCGCTGCACGCCGCCTCACTCCTCGACTGGTACTCGCTGCTCGACATCTCGGACATCGCGACCGACACCGGTCGCCAGCCGATCGAGGTCGCGCCGCTCTACTACCTCGTCTCCGAGCGGTTCGGGATCGACGCGATGCTCACCAAGGTCACCCGGCTGCCACGTGACGACCGGTGGGACGCGCTGGCCCGCGGTGCGCTGCGCGACGACCTCTACGCCGTGCTCGAGTCGCTGACCCGTTCCGTGATCGAGGTCGGAGGTGACGCCGGACCGGAACCGGAAGCGCAGTGGGAGGCGTGGGAGAAGGAGAACAAGGCGTCGATCCAGCGCTCCAAGACCGCGCTGTCGGCCATCCGTCGGCTCGAGAACCCCAACATCGCGGCGCTGTCGGTCGCGCTGCGCACCCTTCGCTCGGTCATCCGGGTGGGCGCCTCGACCTGACTCGACACGACGACGACGCCGCGCGGGGCGGGGCCAGGGGTGGACGGCATCCGGGAGAGCCGGTGACCTAGGCTTCCGGGCGTGAGCACGCTGGCCGGGATGCTGCGGGACACGGCGGCCCTCGAGGCGCCTGATTCGGAGTGGCTCCACCTGCTCGTCGGGGACTGGCAGCTCATCGCGGACCTCTCCTTCGCCGACCTCGTGCTCTGGGTGCGCAGCGACGAGTCGGGCTGGCGGGCGGTCGCGCACGTTCGCCCCAACACCGGACCGATGGTGTTCTACGAGGACGTCGTCGGCAGCTCCTCGAGCCTCGCCCGAGCCGAGATGCTCGACGAGGCGGCGCGCACCCAGCACATCGTCGCCAGGCCGCAGCCGGTCGTCCGGCACGACATGAAGGTCCATGAGGATGCCGTGCCCGTGTGTCGCAGCGGCGGTCTCATCGCTGTGATGACGCGCCACACCAACCTCACCACCGCGCGCGCCTCGAGCCGCCTCGAGCTGACCTACCGCAACCTCGCCGAGTCGCTCATGCGGATGGTGGCGGCGGGCGACTTCCCCTCGACCTCGGCGCCGACCGGGACGCGGCGGGGAGCGCCGCGCGTCGGGGACGGGGTCACGCACCTCGACGTCGACGGTGTCGTCCTCTACGCGAGCCCGAACGCCGTGTCAGCGGTGCACCGCATGGGCCACGTCGGCGACGTCATCGGGGAGGTCCTGGCGCAGATCGTCGCGGACCTCGCCTCGCGCGGCGGCAGCACCGTCGACGAGTCGCTCGCCGTGGTCGCGACCGGTCGGGCGGCCTGGCGCTCGGAGGTCGAGACACCGAGCGCGACGATCACGTTGCGCGCCATCCCGCTCGTCGTGGACGGTGTCCGGACCGGGGCCATGGTTCTCATGCGCGACGTCTCGGAGCTGCGGCGGCGTGAGCAGGAGCTGCTCACCAAGGACGCGACCATCCGGGAGATCCACCACCGGGTCAAGAACAACCTCCAGACGGTGGCGGCGCTGCTGCGCCTCCAGGCCCGTCGTGTCCCGGACCAGTCCGCCCGGGGCGCCCTCGAGGAGGCAGTGCGCCGCGTCGGGACGATCGCGCTCGTCCACGAGACGCTGAGCCAGGGCTTCGACGAGACGGTGGACTTCGACGAGATCGCCGTGCGGGGGTTGCGGGCGGTCGTCGAGGTCGCGACATCGGAGTATCGGGTCGAGTCGAGGTTCGCCGGCAGCTTCGGACGGATGCGGGCAGAGGACGCGACCGCTCTCGCGATGATCGTGTCCGAGCTCGTCCAGAACGCCGTGGAGCACGGCCTCGCCGACCGCGACGGCGTCGTGGAGGTGGCCGCGCGCCGCGAGACCCTCGAGGACGGCGAGGAGCAGCTGACGGTCGTCATCACGGATGACGGCGTGGGTCTCCCGACCGGTTTCCGGCCGATGCTCGCGGGTCTGGGGACGAGGATCGTCACCTCGCTCGCGGCCGACCTCCGGGGGAGGATCCGCTGGGAGAACGCGTCGCCGCGGGGAACCCGGGTGGAGTTCGTCGCCCGGCTGCGCCCCTTGGGGCGTTAGTCGGGGGTCACCCGGCGCGGCGGGCCCGGGCGTTGCGGCGCTTGAGGGCGCGGCGCTCGTCCTCGGACATGCCGCCCCAGACGCCGGCGTCCTGACCGGACTCGATGGCCCACTTCAGGCAGGGTTCGATGACCTCGCAACGGCGGCAGACGGCCTTGGCCTCCTCGATCTGAGCGATCGCCGGGCCGGTGTTCCCGATGGGGAAGAACAGCTCGGGATCCTCGTCGAGGCAGGCAGCGCGGTCGCGCCAGTCCATGAGGGGTGCTCCTTGTCGCGGGTGGTGCTGTCGGTTCGAGCGCCTGCCGGAGGGTGGTTGCGGACGCCCGAAAAATGCGTCCTTGCAGCCGAGACGGACGTCGCAAGCACAGACGTCCGTGAGGCCACACTACCGGGGCGGACCCAATCCGGGTAGGAGCCGGCGCGTGTGATTCCCGACAGGTGGACGGCTGTCTCAAGCCGCCTCCGAGACAACGGACACGGGTCCGTGGGCGGTTCCCGGAGCGCCCCAGAGGTTCGTCAGATGTGCCGGAGGCGCAGCACCACGCCGGCGTGGTCCGAGGGCCAGAGGCCCGTGGCCGCGTCGCGGTCGGTCAGCTCGTCCCCCGTCACCTCACCGCGGTCGACGGTCACCCGGTGACCGTCGACCGTGTGGGCGAACACCATGTCGATGCGGTGGTCGAACCCCGCGGGCGTCGGGTCGTTCACGAGCTCGGAGAGGCCGGAGGTCCAGCCCTCGTGGGCGGGCGCCCAGTGGAGCCACAGGTCCTGGTATCCCGACGCCCGGAGGAACTCGTAGGGCACCTTGTGCGGGACGGTGTCGATCGGCTTGATCTCGTCGAGCAGTGGGTCGGAGTTGCAGTCGCACACGAGGATCGTCGTCCGGTCGCTGGCTGTCGCCTCGTTGACCATCTGCACCGCCTGCGCCAGGGCGAGGTCCGAGCTGAACGCCTCGAGGTGGGTGTTGACGAACCGGAAGGAGGTGGCCCCCACGTGGACGTCCGCCCACTGGTAGCCGCGCGAGAAGTTCAGCTGCACGCCGGCCATTAACACGAAAAGGTTGTTGGTGAAGATCTTGTCGCCATGGTCGCTGACCTTCACCGAGCCGCCGGATCGCCGGAGGATGACGTCCCGCATGGTCAGGCGCACGTCTCGCGGGTTGGCCATGGTCGGGCCGAAGCTCGGGGACTCCACGTCGGCGCGCTGACCCACGACGACCGCCTCGTAAGGGGTGCCGGCGTCGGCGAGGTCGTCGAGCAGGATCTCGAGGAAGTCGTCGTCGACGACGGTGGCGTTGGGTACGCCCACCTTGTCCAGCTCGAGCGGCCCGGACCGCCAGAGCGCCACCTCCTGGAGGCCCACGAGGTCCGGCTCGGTGCGGGCGATCTCAGCGGCGAGGAGACGCGACCTGGTGGGGAAGCCGGTCTGGTCGACGATGGTGCGCGACACGTGCGTGGCCACAGCGAGGGCTGCAACGACCTGCTGCGGTGTGGCGCCGGCCGCCTGGGCGTCCAGTGCCGCCTCCACGGGTCGGTTGATGTCCGCCCCGAGGTAGAGGTTGCGGGTCATCACGGTGACCGGGGTGCCGGGTGGTGTCGGTGCTGCCTGCGCGGCCCCCGTCATGGGGAGGGCGAGCGTCGCTGTGACGGCGGCTGCGAGAGCAGCTCGAAGGGGCATTCGGCGCATCAGGTCTCCTCGTCGAGAACGGTGCATCCGATCATGTCCGGTCAGAAGGGGGGCCGCAACGGTGGTGGCGGACGGAGGTCAGGGAGCTGCCGAGTGGCAGTGCGCGCTTCAGCGACTCGCACCCGAGGCAGGGAAGCGCTGGCTGGCCGCCCCGGGCGGG
>CALCXF010000021.1 GCA_937907685.1 uncultured Nostocoides sp. | reverse complement strand
GCTCCGAGGAGCACGACGTGACGGTCCAGTCCTGGGTGCGGGCAGACAGGGCCAGCCTCGACGATCCACTCGCCGCCGCAGTCGCCAGCTGGCTGGACTCCGATTGGCCATGGCAGCGCGTCGACCGATGTGGTCGCTGAGGTTCGCGCCCGCATTGCTGCTTCCTGCGGCTGACAGCGAGCATCTCGAGCGGCCGCTCAGCGGTCAGGGCTAGCCTGCGAGGATGCGGCTCGTCGAGGTCGGCGACATCGAGCTGGAGATCCACGACGTGGCCACCCCATCTCCGCTGCTCGAGGACCCGGCTGAACCTGCGAGCGGCATCCAAAAACGCCCGCACTGCCGCCACCCCGACCGGCTGTAAATGCCTCAGTCTTGGAGGAGACGCCTGCGTCGACTCAGGGTGAAAGGACTCATGGGGTATCGCGTGGTCGGTGACGCCGCCATGCTGGCGCACTTCGCGTTCTTGGCCTACCTCGTGGCGGGCGGGTTCCTCGCGTGGCGGTGGCCGTGGAGCATCTGGGTGCACGTCGCGGTGGCTCTGTACGGGCTCTTCAACGTGCTCGTCGGCTGGCCGTGTCCGCTGACCCATGTCGAGAACTGGGGTCGGGTGCGGGCCGGCGAGGCGAGCCTGCCGGGCTCGGGCTTCATCGACCACTACATCGCCGGCGTCGTCTACCCCCAGGAGCGCGAGGTCGTGGTCCAGGTGCTCGTGGCTGCCGTCGTCCTCGCCTCGTGGATCGGCTTCGGCCTCCGTCGTCGCCACGCCGTGAGGCACGGAGTCGCGTGAGGCGTGTTGCACGCTCAGTTCGCCCAGCGGGCGACACCGCGTCCGGCATCCGGTTGGCGTGGTCGCAGCGGGGCGCTTTGGTCCGTCAGTCCACGCCCTTGACCAGCCGCGCTACTGCGTCGGCCACTCGGCCGCCGAACATGACCGGGTCGTTGTGGTCGGCACCCGCGATCACCACTCGCTCGGCCAGGGAGGGCGCATGGTCGGCGACGCGGGCGCTGAGCACCGTGGGGACGACGGAGTCGTGGTCGCCGTAGATGACGGTGATCGGCACGCCGCTGGTGAGGTGCTCCATCACCGGAAACCGGTCGCGGAGCACGGCGCGCACCGGCAGCCAGGGGTAGTGGTGAGCACCGACGTCCGCGAGCTCGGTGAAGGGCGAGCGCAGGACCATTCCTGCCGGCGGATGCCGGAGCTGGAGCGCCGCAACCACGCCCGAGCCCAAGGACTCGCCGAAGTAGACGGTCCGCTGCGGCGTGTAACCGAGTTCTTCCAGGGCCACCACGGCGGCATCCGCGTCGGCGGCGAGGCCGTGTTCGCTGGGGCGGCCGGGGTTGCCGCCGTAGCCGCGGTAGTCCATGAGCAGTACGGCGAGGCCGCGGCTGCCGAGCTCTTCGGCGAAGCCGGCCCGGCCTGCCCGGTTGCCGCCGTTGCCCGGCGCGACCAGGACCGCCATCCCGGTGTCCACCTGTCCGGTGGCCGGGACGAACCAGGCGCTCAGCTCGAGGCCGTCGGCCGTGTGGAGCGTGACGTCCCGAGCACCGGTGATGACCTCGCCGGCGGGGGGCACCGGAGTGGGGTCCGGGAAGTAGATCAGCTGACGCTGCAGAGCCCACATCATCGCAACCACCGTCCCCCCCAGCAGCAGCGCCACGATGAGCCCACGCCTGAGCCTCCCGGGCTTCGGGCTGTCCACCCCTCATGGTGGCCCCGGGGCGCTTGGCATCGCAAATGAGACCGACCAGGGCGCTCCGCAACACCCCGGCGGCCGAGGCAGAAGCGATGGCGCTACGGCGCGTCGACGATCTCTCCGTTGTGCGGTAGGCGGCCGCCGAAGGTGATGGGGACGGCGGAGGCCCGCAGCACGTCCACCCGGTCGATGGCCTGCAAGTGCACATGCGGTTCAGTGCTGTTGCCGGAGTTGCCGCAACGGCCGAGCACGTCGCCGCGGCCAACGCGCTGGCCCATCTGTACCTGAACGCTGCCGCGCTGGAGGTGGCACACCGCGACCACAGGACCCTCGCTCGTTTCGACCATGACGTGGTTGCCCGCCAGCTCCCCCCATCCCGCGGCGGCCCGACGGCGCTGGGTCAGGGCGTAGCCGACAGAGGGCAATCCTCGGAACGAAGGGTGATCTGGTGCGTGGTGGTGCACGGCGACGACCACACCGTCAGCCGGCGACCGGATGGGGCGGCCGAAGCCGGGGAACCGCTCGGGTGGTTCGGGTCGAAGGAGGGAGCCGAGCGTGATGGGTGCCGTTCGCCCTGCGTGGTCGACGGGGACGAAGTCGATGGCGAACGACGTCGCGAACACCGCCGTGCCGTGGCTCGGAACTCGATCGGCGGGGCTGTTCTGGGTCAGCCAGCGGCCTTCGAACGGGTAGGCCAGGTCTACGGTCAGCGCCATCGCGTTGCGCCCCCCTGTCGCCGGAGACGGCATGCCGGGGAGGTCGCCGGGCGGCGGATGGACGCACGCTCCGGCAGGCCCCGAGTGCGGCGGACGTGGGCATTCCGGCCATGTCAGAAGCGCGTCGTGCCGCGCAACCCTCGTGGTCGGCCGTCGGGGTCGTAGAGGGTCAGGTATGCCGGGCGCGCCCAACGTTCCGTCATAGCCGAGAGAGCAGGGGGGACGTGACGCCGGATGCGGCTGCCGGGGGCGTCCTCGCGCTCGGCCCACAGAGCCAGGGCATCGCTCACGTTCGTCATCCGTGGCTCGTCCTGTGACATGCCCAGATGCTCTGCCCACAACGACGTCCGCACCCTGCGGGGCAGGTCTCCGTCGCGATCGACCACCGCGCAGGTCACCTCGGAGTCGTGAGTCCATGAGCGCCGGTTGAGGTTGTCGGAGCCGATGGTCAGCCACTGGTCGTCGACCACGCACACCTTGGCGTGGACGTAGATCGGGGTGCCGTCGGCGTTCTCGAGGTCGAAGAGCGCACATCGGTCTCCACCGGCCTCACGCAGCAGGTTCCAGGCCAGCCGCTGGCCGTACAGCATGGGCGCCCGGCCCATGCGGTTGCCCTTCTCGGGAAAGCGGGGGACGACGGCGATCACCTGGAGCAGCGGCTCGCGTCGAAGGGCCGCGGCGAGCGTGGCCGCCACGACGTCGGACCAGAAGTACTGGTCCTCGATGTAGATCAGCCGTCGGGCGCGGGTGAACGCCCGCGAGTAGGCCCTCGCGATCGAGCGTTCGCCCTCCGGGGCGAACGGGTATGCCGGCCGCTTCGCGGGGTAGGTGCGCAGGATCTGCACCTGGTGCGGTCCGGCCTCCGGAGGTGCTTCCCAGCGTTGCGGCAAGGGCTCGGGATGCCGCGGCATCCCGATCCGGCGATGGACCACCGCTCGGTAGGGGTTGCGGTGGTCGAGCGGCGTGGGGTCGTCCCAGCGTTCCGCGAAGGTGTCCAGGACGTCTGCCACCGCCGGTCCGCGGATCTCCGCCATGGCATCGTGCCAGGGCGGGGTCGGGCCGTACCGCTCGTCAAGAGGCGGCGCCTGGGGGTCGCCGCTATGTGCTGCGTCGTCACGACGCCCGTGGCACAGGTCGATGCCGCCGACGAACGCGACGTCCTCGTGCGGCATGTCCTTGCGTCGGACGACGACGATCTTCTGATGGTGGGACCCGCCGCGGCGCACTCTCTCGTCGAGGAGCGCCTCACCACCGGACTCGTTGATGACGGCGCCGAGGTGGTTGTTCTCCTCACTGTTGAGCGTGCCCGGGTGGGATCGCCACAGCAGCGCGCGGACCTCGACGCCTCGACGTCCCGCTGACGACAGCAGCTCGGCAATGGTCGGGCCGTCCCTCGTCAGGCGTTCGTCGGCGTCACCGCGCCAGTCGGTGCAGAAGATCCGGTCTCCGCGCTGTGTCGCCCCGATGACCTCGACCAGCCGAGCGAAGTAGTCGGCCCCGTGCACGTGCGGCACGACGAGGTTCCCGGCGGTCCACGGCCGCTCCGCGGTGGGGAGGAACCAGTCGCTCACGTTCTCACCTTCTCAGCAGGGCTGAGGATCGGTCCACTCATCCCAATGTGAGCGCACCCGTGCCGCTGTCGAGTGCGTTCCACGCGCCGCGAAGGGCACAGGTACATCCCCACATGGTGAACAGGGCGACACAAAACCTTCCGACACGGGACCTTGCGGCGACGCCGGCGTTCTACGTGCGGCTCGGGCTCGCCGGGGACGATTCACCATTGCGCCCCATGCCGAATCCATGCTCGCCCC
>CALCXF010000020.1 GCA_937907685.1 uncultured Nostocoides sp. | reverse complement strand
CCTGGCGCCCGTGCCGTCGGTCAGCTTCCGAAGGTCTCCAGCATCACGCGACGCTCGGCGTCGGTGAGGTTGGTGGCGATGAGCTTGCTGTTCATGTGGTGGAAGCGCTCGCCGACCCGGTCCAGGTCCCCCTCCTCCGTGACGACGAACAGTGCCGAGGTGCCCGGGGTGACCTGGGTGCGGATCGTCTCCAGCTGATCCTTGCTGATGCCGGCATCCTGCGTCATCTTGGCGATGGCGCCGATGGCGGCACCCGCGACGCCGCCGATGACCGGCACGAAGAACAGCGCGCCGAGCAGCACCCCCCACAGTGCGCCCCAGCCGGTGCCTCGCCGCACCTCCTCGTTGTGCCGGTCGGTCTCCGGCTTCGACGCACCTTCGGGCCAGGTGACGACGGCGTAGTCGAGGATCTTGATGAGCTGCTCCCGCTCGGAGTCCCTCAGCTTCTCGGCGGCGTGCTGCGCCCCGGCCGGGTCCTCGAACTTCCACACCGTGAACGCTGCCATCGCCTGCTCCTCAGCTCGGCCCGCGCCACCGGGACGGCGACGCATTCGTGGGTGGCTCGACGATACCGCCGCCTCTCGACGGCTGCTGTCGCTCCGCCTGGTGCCCAACGCAGCCATCGAGCGGTGAGTCCCGCGGTGCGTCAGCCGTCCGGGATCAGGCCCGCCACTTCGCGGCCGACCTCGCGCAGAAGCCTGGGAGCCTCGAGGATGCACGTCCTCACGTCAGGCTCCCTGTCCTGCAGGGTGAAGACCGCCTGGAACCCGATGCCGGTGACCGCGCCGGGTCCGAGCGTCGAGCGGCCTGCGACGACGATGGTGGGCACTCTCTGCGCCGAGGCCGCCCTGAGGACCCCCATGGGCGCCTTGCCGCTGAGGGACTGATCGTCGAGCGACCCTTCTCCGGTGATGACGATGCGCGCTCCGGCGACGAGGTCGGTGAACCCGACGATGTCGAGAACCACGTCGACTCCTGGGCGGGCCACGGCCCGGAGCGCACCCATGGCGGCGAAGCCGACGCCGCCCGCTGCTCCCGCACCGGGCTGCTCCGGGCTGGCCCTGGCACCGGCCTGCCAGAGGATGCGGGACCATCGCCTCAGGTCCCGGTCCAGTGTGGGCACCAGCTCGGCCGTCGCCCCTTTCTGGGGCCCGAAGACGGCCGCAGCACCCCGTGGCCCGAGGAGCGGGTTGTCGACGTCGGTGGCGACAACGATCCGGGTTCGGGCCAACCGAGGGTCCAGAGTGGCGAGATCCACCGAGGCCACCGCGCGGGGATGCGCCAGCCCGGGACCCAGGACTTCGCCTGCGTGGTCCCGGAACCCGGCACCCAGCGCCTGGAGCATCCCCGCCCCGCCATCGGTGGTCGCGCTGCCACCGAGTCCCAGGACGATCATCTTCGCGCCCGCGTCGAGCGCGGCCACCAGGAGCTCACCGGTTCCGTACGAACTGGCGACCGCTGCTGTGTCGGGGGAGGGCCCCGCCGGGAGGAGGCCGAGGCCGGATGCCTGCGCCAGCTCGACGACGGCCGCTCGGCCTCTGGTCGCGAAGTGCGCCGTCACCGGGGCTCCCAGTGGCCCCTGCACCATCGCGGTCCGAGACCGGAACCCGCTCTCCACAGCTGCCTCGACCGTCCCCTCACCGCCATCGGCGACGGGGCACATGACCACGGGAAGCTCTGGGCGTACATCTGCGATGCCCGACGCCAGGGCCGTGGCCGCGTCCCGAGCCCTGAGCGATCCCTTGAACTCGTCGGGGGCCACGAGCACGACTCGGCGGCTGGTCGCGGTCACGGCAACCCCGACGACGGGATGACGGTGTGCGCCTGACGGCCCGCTGGACTATACCCACATGGGGTATAGTCCAAAGGACGGTGAACAGCGTTCGAGCAGCTGACCGCGGGACACCCCCGAGACCAAGGAGACAAGCCACGATGACTCCCACGCACCGCCACGAGGCCGCAGAACACGACGTGCACGACGCCCCCCCACACTCGCTCGACGAGCACGCCGGACATCCGGCCCACGCCGGTCATCCCGAGGGGCACCATGACCACGGTCAGCAGCATGACCACGCCGGGGATCACCAGATGGGCAGTGTCAACGCGATGGCCGCGAGCGCGACCCTGCACTGCCTCACCGGGTGCGCCATCGGTGAGATCCTGGGCCTCGTCCTCGGGACGGCTCTGGGACTGGGCACCGCGCCGACGGTGGCGCTCGCGGTGGCGCTGGCGTTCCTGTTCGGTTACACGCTGTCGACGTTTCCGCTGCTGCGTGCGGGCGTGGGGTTCTTCGCGGCGCTGAGCGTGGTGCTGGCCGCCGACACCCTCTCCATCCTCACGATGGAGGTGGTGGACAACGCCGTGATGGCCGCGATTCCGGGGGCGATGGACGCCGGGCTCGTCAACGTCGTCTTCTGGCTGGGGATGATGGTCGCGCTGACGGCCGCCTACATCGCGGCGTACCCGGTCAACCGGTACCTCCTGCAACGAGGCAAGGGACACGCGCTCACCCACGAGTACCACGACGCGGCGGATGCGCCGACCGGCTGGCACCGCTTCATCCCCGCCTTCGGCACAGGAGCCCTTGCCGCGGCGGTCATCGCGTTCATGCTCGGGGGCCTGCTGGTGTCCGCGGCAGCCGAGCTGGGGGACACCGGCGCCTCCGACGGACATGCTCTCGGCACGATCAGCGGTGCCGCCGGGCAGTGAGCCACGGGAGCCTTCACGAGCAGGGCCGCCGTCGCCCGCGTTCATGACGCCGCGTCAGACATCATCGCAACAAGCCAGTGACCCGTGCGGAGGTCCGAGTCACGGGCCCGGCCCTTCCAGCACCGACAGGAAGTGCCGCAGGTGTTCGGCGACCGACCGCTTGGCCATCCCGAGCGGGAAGAACGGGTAGATCATCCAGCCACGGATGCCGCGGAGGTGGCGGACGGCGACCACCTCCACCCGGGTCCCGGCATCCGTGGGCGTCGCGCTGATCTCCCACGTGCTTCCCGGCGTGAAGAGGTTGGATTCGAGAACCGTTCCGCTCACCACCCCGGGCGTGGACCAGTCGTAGCGCAGGCGCTCCCACACATGACCGATCGGCCACCGGTTCCCCTCCGTGACGACCGCGAAGTCGTCTCCACGCTCATGGACGCGGAGGTGCTCGACATGGACGTCCGGCCACAGGTCGGCCCGGCGTTCCGAGAAGTCACGCGCTGCCTCCAGCACCCGTTCCGGAGCCACGCGGGTGGTGTCGACGACGTGCACCGTTGGCACGACGTCATGGTACTGGGCGTCGCACGAGACGATCGTCGTGACTCCTCCCTCACCCCTCGAGGAGACCAGCGCACCGACCGGTCGGACCTGGACGCCGACCACTCCTGGCTGCTCACGCGGCGTGAGCTCGCCGGAATCGATCATGGGGAGGTAACACGACTGGCCCGCAGCGTCAGCGCCGAACACGGCCCCGACACCACCAAAGCGGGACGCCGCCGCAGCATTTCAGGGCGCCGGCGAGCGCGACCTGGCCCGGACTCTCGATCAGGCCCTGGAGCCCGCCGGCCTGATGAGCCCACCAAGGTGCTCCCCACGGTGACGGCTCAGGCCCTGCGACTCGGCCGCGCTGCCATCCCTAACCGTCGCGGGCCGTCACGGGTTGCCGCTACGCTGCGCGCATGCTCATTCTCGGGATGATCCTGCTGGGGATGATCGCCGGCGCGGGTGCACAGCTGGTCATGCAACGTGGCACGGGCATCAACTGGCCGCTCGCACTCGTCACCGGGCTCATCGGGTCCTTCGTCGGAGGGCTCTTCGTGAGCTTCCTCGCGGGTGACGGCCTCGAGCTTCGCCCGAGCGGCATCCTGGGCTCGATCTTCGGTGCGGTCCTCGTCACGCTCCTCTGGGACTGGTTCCGGAACCGGGGCGCCATGAAGCCCGAGGACACCCCCCGGCCGCACATCTGAGCCGGATCTCCTACCCGGTCCGAGACGGAGAAGGGTCCAGCTCCTGTCGTGGACGAACGGCATACTGCTGCCGTGACGACGACGGCGCCGGTGGACACCATCCAGCGGCACGTCGTCGGCACGCTCGTGATGTCCCAGATGCTCGGCGGCGTGGGCCTCTCGGCCGGGGTGGCCGTCGGCGCCCTCCTCGCCGAGGAGGTCTCGGGGTCGCCGACGTGGGCCGGACTGGGGGGCACCTTCCAGATCCTCGGGGCCGCGCTCATCGCCATCCCCATGTCCCGCCTCATGGCCGCCCGGGGGCGGCGACCGGGTCTCGTCCTCGGCTACGTCCTCGCGGCCATCGGTGCCGTCGGACTGGTCACCGCCGGCCTCGTCGGCAACTTCCCGCTCCTGCTCGCGGCAAGCCTGCTCTTCGGTGGCGCGACGACGTCGAACAGCCAGAGCCGCTTCGCCGCAACCGACCTCGCGCAGCCGAGCCGCCGTGCGAGGGACCTCTCGATCGTCGTGTGGGCCACGACGGTCGGCAGCGTGCTGGGCCCCAACCTCGTCGGCCCCAGTGCGCCGGTCGCCGATGCACTCGGGCTGCCTCCACTGACCGGTCCCTACGTCTTCTCGCTTGCAGGTCTGTTCCTCGCCGTGGCCGTCCTGCTCCTTCGGCTGCGGCCGGACCCTCTCACCGAGGCCCGACGGCGAAGCATCGCGGAGGGGAGCGATGCCGGCCCAGCCCACGGGTCGGTGTCGCGTGGCCTGCGCGTCGTCGCTGCGATCCCCGCCGCTCGCCTCGGCATGGCCACACTCGCCCTCGGCCACGTCGTCATGGTGAGCGTCATGGTGATGACCCCGTTGCACATGGCTCACGGTGACGCCGGGCTGGAGGTCATCGGCTTCGTCATCAGCATCCACATCGTCGGGATGTTCGCCTTCTCCCCGTTGACCGGGATGGCCGTCGACCGCTTCGGTGGGCGCGCCGTGGCCGTTCTCGGGTCCGTGATCCTCTCGAGTGCGACCCTGCTCGCGTCGGCCTCGCCGGAGGGTGACTCGTGGTCCCTGCTCACCGGGCTCTTCCTGCTGGGCCTCGGGTGGTCCTGCACGCTCGTCGCGGGGTCGACGCTGCTCACCGCAGCGCTCCCAGTCGCCGAGCGACCGGGAGCGCAGGGTGCATCGGACCTCGTCATGGGCCTCATGGGCGGCCTCGGGGGAGCGATCGCGGGAGTCGTCGTGGCCCGGGCGAGCTTTCACGCACTGGCCCTCTCCTCCCTGGCGGTCGCGGTCCTCATCGCGGTGGCGGCGGCCCTCACCGCCCGGGACCGGCGGCCTCATCGCGGTGGCGGCGGCCCTCACCGCCCGGGACCGGCGGCCGGCATCCGTGGGGTGATCGGTGCCAGCCCTTCCGCCGACCCACCCCGCCGCCTGGGCGGTCCACCGGGTCTGCGTTGTTAGCCTGCTGAGGTGACGGACCGGCCCTCGACGACCCCCCCGATGGGCTCGGTCCGGGACGGGTCGGCTGCCGGTGCGACGACCGCGGATGGTGCCCGCGCGGACCGAGCCAGCGCCGACCGAGCCAGCGCCGAGCCGAGGGCCACCCGCGTCGCCGCCGCCCGGGCGGCCTGGACCCGCCACCTGGTCGACCTCGGGGGCCGCAACACCCTCCTGTGGTACCGAGACCTGCCGACCGGCACGCTGGACCTCACGACCGCCCATCCCGGCGGCGTCGCCATGCTCCTCGCGGGCCGTCCGACACGGCTGTCCGACCTCGTCCGTGAGCCGGTGACCTTCGACGAAGCTCGCCGCCGTGCACGGGCCATCGCCGCCAAGAGCCGGGAGCTCGCCCAGGAGCGGGGGATCCTCACCGGGTTCCTTGCGATCGGCATGGCGACCTGGACCGTGCGGCTGCCCGACGGGCGGACCGTTCCTCGCGCCCCGGCGGCCCCCGTGCTCCTGCGCTCCTGCTCCCTCCGGGCCACCGGTGCCGGGCAGGCCGACTACGTGCTCGACCTCGGCTCCGAGGTCGAGATCAACCCCGTGCTCGTGCACTACCTCGCCTCGGAGCAGGGCATCACCATCGACGTCGACGCGCTCGAGGCCCTCACCTCGTCGGGGCCGACGTTCGACCCCTACCCCGTGTATGCCGAGCTGGCCCGGGTCTGTGCCGTGGTCCCCGACTTCGCGGTGGCTCCCCGGCTCGTCGTCGGTACCTTCTCCTACTCGAAGCTCCCGATGGTCGCGGACCTCGCCGCGCAGGGTGACGCGCTAGCCGAGCACGACGTGGTCGCCGCCCTGGCCGGTGACCCTGAGGCCCTGCGGTCGGTACGGGCCGAGCCGGACACCAGTCGCCTGGATCCCGACGACCCCGAGTGGGACCTGCTCGTCCTCGACGCCGACAGCAGCCAACGCGACGCGATCGAGGCCGTCCGTGCCGGTTCGCACCTCGTGGTCCACGGACCACCCGGCACCGGGAAGTCGCAGACCATCGTCAACCTCATCGCGACGTTGGCCGCCGACGGCAGGCGCGTCCTCTTCGTGGCCGAGAAGCGTGCCGCGATCGACGCTGTCGTGGGACGACTCGAGCGGTTGGGGCTCGGCGGCCTCGTCCTCGACCTCCATGCCGGCGCCCGGGGCGGCCGCCGCGTCGCCACGGAGCTCGTCGACGTCCTCGACCAGCTCGCTCCCGGGCGGGCGGTCGGTCGTACCCGCGTCCCGGATGCCGTGACCGCCGCCTCCCGCACGACGGCACCTGCCGCAGCTCGTCGGGCCGCCGCCGGGCGGCTCGAGGACCACGTCCGGGGGCTGCACGACGTCCGGGAGCCCTGGGGAATCTCGCTCCACGAGGTCCAGGAGGCCGTCAGCGCGTTCTCGGGTCTCCCCACCCCGCCGCGATCCAGGGTGCGCCTGAGCGGAACGGTCCTCGCGGGTCTCGACCGCGCCGCGGTGACCAGCGCTGCCGCCGCCGTGGCGAGCGTCGCGTCCCTGGCCGACTGGGACGGTTCGGGTGCGGGCGACCCCTGGTTCGGCGCCGGCATCCGATCGGCCGAGGAGGCGGCGGAGGCCGGGAAGCGGGCGATGCGGTTGGCCGAAGGGTCGGTCGACGCCACGGCTCGCACCCTCGCCGACGTCTTCCGCGGCGTCACGCTGCCCGAGCCGCCGACCACCAGCGGCTGGGGACGGGTGCTCGCCACGGTGGCCAGCGTGCGGGACACGCTCGAGACCTTCCGGCCGGAGGTCTTCGACATCCCGCTCGGTGACATGGTCATCGCCACGGGCAGCGCTGCCTACCGTCGCTCGGTGGGCTCGGAGCTCAGCTGGCTCGACCGGTGGCGGCTGCGCCGCCAGGCGCGTGCACTGCTGCGCCCCGGTCGTCCGCCGGCCGACCTGAACGCCGCGCTGACCGCCGCGAGCGAACAGCGGGTCACCTGGCAACAGCTGGCCGGCTCCGGCGGTCGCCCGGAGATCCCGGTCGAGCTCGACCGGGCGCGGGCGGCGCACGCCGCTCTCCTGGCCGACGTCGAGTGGCTCGACGCCCGACTGCCGGGCGGTGCGTCGTCCGGGACGCCCGGGCCGGGGGACGCCCCGGTCGGCTTGGAGCCCCCTGGTTCGCCCGCCCCCCGCGGCCGGGCTCGGCTGGTCGACGTCGACCTTCCCACGTTGCGCGAGCGAATCGGCGAGCTCGCAGGTGCCGCCCCTCGCCTCGGCGTGGCCCCGGCGCTCACCGCGGCGCTCGACGACCTGACCGCCGTCGGCCTGCGGCCGCTCGTCGACGACCTCCGTGAGCGCCGCGTGCCCGCGGAGCAGGCGACTTCGGAGGTCGAGTGGGTGTGGTGGTCCTCTCTCGCCGAGGAGGTGACTCTGTTGGACCGTCGCGTCGCGGCGCATGACGGCCGGGCGCTCACGCGCAGCGTGGCAGAGTTCGTGGACGCCGATCGAACAATCGTCGCGCAGAACCCCACGCGCGTCCTGGCGGCGGTGGCCGACCGGGTGCTGGAGGAGGTGGCGCGCCACCCCGAGCAGGAGACGCTCCTCAGGGCGGAAGGTGCACGCGACCGTCGCCGGGCCTCGCTGCGGGAACTCGTGGAGCGGTCCACGGAGGTCGTCACCGCCCTGCGACCCTGCTGGGTGATGAGCCCGCTCGTCGTCGCCTCGGTGCTCCCGCCCGGCCAGTGGTTCGACGTCGTGATCTTCGACGAGGCCTCCCAGATCCCTCCGGCCGAAGCCGTGTCGGCGATCTCCCGGGCCCGTCAGGTCGTCGTGGCCGGGGACTCCCGGCAGCTACCGCCCACGTCCTTCTTCACCACCGTCACCGAGGGGGACCCGGCCGCGGTGCGACCGGATGAGGCCCTCACCGAAGAATCCGAGTCGATCCTCGACGTGCTCGCCGCCGCGCTGCCCAGTCGTCGGCTGTCATGGCACTACCGATCCCTCGACGAGCGGCTCATCGCCTTCTCGAACTCCGAGGTCTACGGGGGCTCGCTCGTCACCTTCCCGGGAACCGGCAGTGAGCCGGTGGTGCGGCACGAGCTGGTGGACGGGCACGGGATGGTCACCGAGGGGGAGGGGGCCGTCGAGACCACGACGCCCGAGGTCGACCGGGTCGTCGAGCTCGTGCTGGAGCATGCGCGGTCGCGCCCCGACCGTTCCCTGGGTGTCATCGCGCTCGGCATGACGCACGCGACCCGGGTCGAGGAGGCCCTGCGCCGTGGCCTCTCCGGTGTCGACGCGCAGACGCTCGAGTTCTTCGACGAGGACCGCGCCGAGGCGTTCTTCGTCAAGAACCTCGAGCGCGTCCAGGGGGACGAGCGTGATGACGTCATCGTCACCATCGGGTTCGGCAAGACCCCACACGGGCGGGTGCTCCACCGGTTCGGACCTCTCAACCACGACGGTGGTGAGCGCCGGCTGAACGTCGCCATCACCCGGGCGAGACGGACGATGACCGTCGTGTCCACCATCGCCGCCGAGGACCTGGATCCTGCGCGGCTGCGAGCCAAGGGAGCCGCCATGCTCCGCGACTTCCTCGCCTACGCAGCCGGTGCGCCGCTTCCGGGGGGAGGTGAGGGGCCAGGAGCCGCCCCGGCCCCCGCGGTCGACCGTCCGACCGCCGCGGCCCGATCGGTCGTCATGTCCGACCTGGCGCGACGGCTGCGTGGTCAGGGACTCGTCGTCCACGAGGACCTGGGCTCCTCCGTGGATCCGGTCGACCTCGCCGTGGAGGATCCGATGCGCAGGGGCCGCCTCGTGCTGGCCGTGGAGTCGGACGGCCCCGGCTATGCCGCGATGGCCACCACCCGGGACCGTGACCGGCTGCGGGCCGAGCAGCTCGAGCGGCTGGGTTGGCGGCACCTACGGGTGTGGTCGACCGACCTGTTCCGCGACCCTGCACGCGACGTGGCGCGCATCCTCGAGGCCGTCGGGGCCCGGAGGGGGTCCGGTGACTGAGCAGCAGCAGCCTCCCGAACATCCCGAACATCAACCGACGCCCCGACGCCGCCGGCCACGACGGGCGGCGGCCCCGGCGACGAACCCGGCAGCGGAGGACGGTGCGGACCTCGTCGAACCGTCCGACGGCGACGACGACGAGCCACCGCGCGACCGCTGGCTCCGAGATCAGCGGCCTCCGCACTGGGAGTGAGGCATCGCAGGCCAACAGAAGTGACGACCACCGCGAGCAGCGGCCTCCCCACTGGGAGTGAGGGCATCTCAGGGCAACAGAACCGCGACCGCACATGGGGTGGGCCGACTCTCGGGGTCAGCGCCGGGCGCGCAGCTCGTCGCGGATCTCGGTGAGGAGCTCGGTGTTGGGGTCGAGCGTGTCCGCGTCGGGCTGTGCCGGGTAGAGACGCTTCTTCGCCGCCTCGTACGGGGTGACGACGAAGAAGTAGACGACCAGCGCCATGATGACGAAGGCGACCAGAGCCGTGAGGAACGGCCCGACGGAGTCGAGCCCTCCCGGCCGCCAGTCGTCGAAGCTCGGTGCGCCACCTGCCTTGGCCAGGATCTCGATGATCACCTCGGTGAACGCCGTGACGACGGCGGCGAACGCCAGGCCGATGATGAAGGCGACGGCCAGCTCGACGAGGTTTCCGCGCAGGACGAAGTCCTGAAATCCCTTCACATGAGCTCCTTCTCCGGAGTGGTCGGGTGGTGCGGCGGTCGGGTGGTGCGGTGATCGGTGGTCCGGTGCTCTGGTGATCGGGTGTGGCAGTGACCCGGTGGAGCGGGCCGTCACGGGGCCGCCGGCTTCGTGCGGTCAGCGTAGTCGGCACGTGCTCGGCTCACCGGGCGGAAGCCACGAGGGTCACGACCACCGGCCCGTCGAGGGAGCCGTGGCCGGCGACGACCGCGTCGGCCTCGTGGACGTCGAGCGCCAGGACCACTCCGCGGCCCACGGGCGGTGCGGCGGACAGGAGCTCACCCTCGTCGACCGGCGCGTCGACGGCCAGCACCTCGGCGGCGCGTGAGATCACCGCACCGCCACTCGCGTCGACGGCCAGCACCTCGGCGGCGCGTGAGATCACCGCACCGCCACTGACGGGGTACACCCGCGTCCAGGTGCCCGGAGCCAGCAGGTCGACCGACGCCGGGTCCGAGGCCACGACGTGGAGCGCCACCCTTCCTGGACGGAGCCCGTCGGCCGGCCCTCTGGGGACGAGCCGCCGGGTGGTCACGGTCTCGCCGGCGTCCAGGCCTGAGCCCACTCGGCGCCCCGCCGCCTCCTCGACGCGCGTCAGGGCTCCGGGCTGTGCACCTTCCACCGGAACCCGGGCGGTCCTCAGGTGCGCCGCGGTCAGGACCGCACCCGCGGGGATGGCGGTTCCGGCGACCACGACTCCGACCGTGGGTGCCGGTGGGGGGCGCAGCTCGCGCACGACCAGAGCCAGGGACACCCCGACGAGGCCCGCCGCGAGCACGCGGCGAAGGACGCTGCGGCGCCACCGGGACCGACGGCCCGAGCCGGTGAGCGCGGGCAGGGGCGGCCGGACCATGCCGACGACGTTAGGCGCCGACCGTCACCCTCCCGGACCTCAGCGAGAGGATGTGGACGTGGCTCTCGACGGGGACGAGGCTGTGGACGCCGAGCCGTTCGAGGACGAGCTCTCGGACGAGGACGTCGACGAGGAGGTCGACGTGTCGGACGAGGGGGTGGAGCCCGACTCCGAGGAGCCCGACGACCCCGAAGAGCCGGACGACTCCGGCGACCCGGACGCCGAGCCTTCTGACCCAGCTGATCCGCCGGACCCCCCACCCCCGGAGGAGCCGGCGCGCGAGTCGGTGCGGTAGAAGCCCCCGCCCTTGAAGACGATCCCGACGGCGTTGAAGACCTTGCGCAGTCGTCCCCCGCACGTCGGGCACACCGTCAGCGCGTCGTCGTCGAAGGACTGGACCACCTCGAAGCGGTGGTCGCACTCGGTGCACGCGTAGGCGTACGTCGGCACGGCATTCCTCCTGCTGGCGCGGTGACGCCGCCCGGTCGGGCCTTCCGGCACGACGACGGCGGTGCGGCGACGATCGCTCCAAGGATAGGTGAGAGTGGAGACTGCGCTTCGCACGGGCACTCCCCTCCGGGACCCGACCCTCACCTCGAACCCGATAGGTGAGGGCGGAGCATGCGCTTCGCACGGGCACTGCCGACCCGGACCCGACCCAGCCCTCGCACCCGAGTGGACCGCTCACTCGTCCACCCACTCCGCGAGGCGCCCGCCGCGGCTCACGGCGAGCAGCCGCCGCTCGATCGCCCCGCGGAGCACGCTCGGTGCGACGACGAGCAGCTGGTCGCCGTGCCTGAGCACGTCCGTCTCGCGCGGGACGAACGACCTGCCCTCGCGCACGACGAGGGCGACATTGGCCCCGACCGGCAGCCGCAGCTCGAACACCCGGACCCCGGAGATGCGTGACCGTGGGCCGATGTCGATCTCCATCAGCTCGGCGCCGAGGTCGGTCAGCGGAGTCGTCTCCACCGCCAGGTCGACCCGGCGATGCGCGGTGTCGACGCGCAGCCACCTGGCCACCCACGCCAGCGTCGGTGCCTGGACGATGGTGAAGACGACGACGAGGACGAAGACGAGGTCGAAGATCCACTCCACACCGACCGCACCCACCGTGCTCGGCACCGTGGCCAGGACGACGGGGACGGCCCCTCGGAGCCCGGCCCACGAGAGGAACGCCTGCGTGCGCCACGGCATCCGGAAGGGAGTGCACGAGACGAGCACGGACAGGGGTCGACCGAGCAGGAGCAGGGCCGCCCCGACGACGAGGGCGGGCACCACCACGTCCACGAAGCCGCTCGGCGAGGCGAGCAGGCCGAGCAGGACGAAGAGCCCGATCTGGGCGAGCCACCCGATGGCCGTGGCGAAGCCGATGACGGCGGGCCGGTGCGGGAGCCCGAGGTTGCCGAGGACGAGCGCCGCCAGGTAGCACGCGAGGAACCCCGAGGCATGCACCCAGTCGGCCGCCGCGTAGGCGAGGACCGCCACGGCCACCACCCCGATGGCGAACAGGGCCGACGACGCCGTCGCCACGACACGCATCAACCGCGCTCCCGCCCAGCCGATGAGGAGCCCGATGACGGCACCGCCCGCCAGCTCCGCGGATGCGACGAGCAGGATGTGCCACCACGGATCCGGGGTGGCACCGGGCGCGAGGCCGACGGCGATCGCCGTGACGAGGAGCACGACCGGGGCATCGTTGAAGCCGGACTCCGCCTCGAGCATCCCGGAGATCTGCCGGGGGAGCGGCACGCGGCGGAGGACGGAGAAGACGGCGGCGGCATCGGTCGACGCGAGGACCGCGCCGACGAGGAGGGCGATCTGCCACGACCACCCGAGAAGCACCTGTGCCGCCACGGCCACCACGAGCACCGACACGGCGACGCCGACCGTGGCGAGCACGGCAGCCGGAGCCACCGACCGCCGGATCCCTGCCCACTGCGTCGTGAGGCCACCCTCGACGAGGATGAGCACGAGCGCCGCATACCCGAGCACCTGGGTGAGCTGCTGGGAGTCGTACCGGATGCCGGCGCCCGACTCTCCCAGGGCGAGCCCGATCCCCAGGTAGATGAGGAGCGACGGGAGGCCGGAGCGCAGGGACAGCCGCACGGCGGCCACCGAGACGACGAGGACCAGGCTGCCCACGAGGAGGGCGAGGGTGAGGTCGTCCAGCGAGAAACCGGTGGCCGAGCCGTCCGCGAGGGGGGGCGTCCACGTCTGTCGCACGGCCCGTCCTCGTGTCGTCGTTCTCCGGTGACCTAGTCTCGCAGGGTGAGTCGAGTGGTCGTCGCCCGCCGGGTGCTTTTGGGACTGGTCGCGGTCGCGGTGGTTGCATCACTCGTCGCGACCGTCGCGGTCGCTTCAGCCGTCCGGGACTCCCTGCCGCGCAGCTCCGGCGAGGTGACGCTGCCGGGCCTGTCGAGCACGGTGACCGTGATGCGCGACGAGAGCGGCGTCCCGCACATCTTCGGCGACTCCATCGCCGACATCGTGCGGGCCCAGGGCTACGTCCACGCGCAGGAGCGGTTCTTCCAGATGGACCTCCGGCGCCACGTCACGGCCGGACGACTCGCCGAGCTGGTCGGCGCCCGGGGGCTCGACCCCGACAAGGTCATCCGCACGATGGGCTGGCGTCGCGTCGCCGAGGAGGAGCTGCCGACCCTGCAGCCGCAGACCCGCCAGATGCTCCAGGCGTACGCCGACGGGGTCAACACCTACCTCCGCGGCCGCAGCCCCGGTGAGATCTCGGTCGAGTACACGATCCTCGGGCTCACCCTGCCGACGCCAGAGGTGGAGGAGTGGTCCTCCCTGGACAGCCTCACCTGGCTCAAGGCCATGGCGTGGGACCTGCGTGCCAACTACACCGACGAGCTCGCCCGGGCGCGTCTCAGCGGCCGGCTCAGCCCGGCGCAGATCAACCAGATCTACCCGGCATACGACTACGACGCCCGGCCCCCGATCCTGTCCCCGCAGGAGTGGTCACCGGCCGACGCCGAACGGCTCGCGCAGTCCGCCGTGCCGTCGGCACTCACGAGAGCACCGGCCGTCGGCGCGGCGACGACCGCGGACGACAGGCTCACCTCCGCCCAGGCGCAGCAGGCGTACGCCGCCGTCGACGAGGCGCTCGACTCGGTGCCGCAGCTCGTCGGACGCGGCGACGGGATCGGCTCCAACGCGTGGGCGGTCTCCGGGCAACGCACGACGACGGGCCGGCCGCTCCTCGCCAACGACCCGCACCTTGCTGTCTCCCAGCCCGGGGTGTGGACCCAGAACGGCCTGCACTGCCGCACGGTCTCGGCCGAGTGTCCGCTCCGCGTGAGCGGCTTCTCGTTCGCCGGTGTGCCGGGCGTCATCATCGGCCACAACGCCGACATCGCCTGGGGCTTCACGAACCTCGCTCCCGACGTCAGCGACTTCTACCTCGAGCGGGTCATCGGGGACACCTACCTGCGCGACGGCGAGTGGGAGCCGATCACGAGCCGGGAGGAGGTCATCCGCATCGCCGGCGGCGCGGACCAGCGGATCACGGTGCGCAGCACGGTGCACGGTCCCGTGATGTCCGACGTCATCGAGGGAGTTCGCGACGCCGGCGGCCGGGCACCGACCGAGCAGCACGGGAGGAGGTCATCCGCATCGCCGGCGGCGCGGTCCAGCGGATCACGGTGCGCAGCACGGTGCACGGTCCGGTGATGTCCGACGTCATCGAGGGAGTTCGCGACGCCGGCGGCCGGGCGCCGACCGAGCAGCAGGGTGACGAGACCGACTCGTATGCCGTGTCCCTCGCCTGGACCGGCCTGGTCCCGAGCCGCACCGCCGACGCCATCCTCGGCCTCAACCTGGCCCGCACCTTCGACGACTTCCGTGAGGCGGCGCAGTCGTTCGCCGTCCCCGCGCAGAACCTCGTCTACGCCGACCGCGAGGGACACATCGGGTACCAGGCTCCGGGCCAGGTGCCGATCCGGCGACCCGCCCTGCCCAGGACACCGCCGGGGTCCTGGCCGGCGCCGGGGTGGGACTCCGCCTACGACTGGCAGGGGTATGTCGAGTTCTCCGAGATGCCGTGGGCCCTCGACCCCGTCGACGGCGTCATCGTGACGGCCAACCAGGCCGTGACCCGCAGCGCCTCCCCGTTCCTCACGAGCGACTGGGACCGGGGGTGGCGGGCGACCCGGATCAGCGAGCGGCTCGCCGAGCTGGGCACGGTCACGCCCGCCGACATGGCCGCGATCCAGATGGACTCCTACGACCCCTTCGCAGAGGTGCTCGTCCCGGCCCTGCTCGCCGTGCCGCTGGAGGCGACGCTCACCGATCCGGAGTCGGCCGATCTCCTCGAGTTCACCCGCGAGGCGCGTGACCTCCTGAGGGACTGGGACTTCACGACCCCTACGGGCGACGAGGACGCCGGGGCGGCGGCCGCCTACTACAACGCCGTCTGGCGCAACCTCACCGAGCTGCTCTTCGACGACGAGCTCCCCGTCGGGCTCAAGGCGGACGGCGGGCACCGCTACCGGCAAGCCGTCGCGCAGCTCCTGACCAACCCCCGCAGCGCCTGGTGGGACGACAAGCTGACGCCCAACATCACCGAGGGCAAGGACGAGATCCTCCGGCAGGCGCTCATCGAGGCGCGCCTGGAGCTGACCCGCGAGCTCGGCAAGGACCCCGCCGACTGGCAGTGGGGCAAGCTCCACCGCCTCACCCTCGAGCACCCGGTGCTCGGCGGCGAGGGGGTGCCGGATGCGGTCCGCTGGTTCGTCAACGAGGGCCCGCACGACATGCCGGGTGGCTCGGCGATCGTCAACGCCAACGCCTGGGACGCGAGCGAGGGCTACGAGGTCACTGCGGCACCGTCGATGCGGATGGTCGTCGACCTCGCTGACTTGGACGCGTCGACGTGGATCAACCAGAGCGGCGTGAGCGGGCACCCCACTGCGGACCACTACAGCGACCAGGTGAACGACTGGGTCGCCGGTCGTTCCCGCGCCTGGCCCTTCAGCGAGGACGCGGTGCGCGAGACGGACCCCGACGTCCTGACCCTGCGGCCGGAGGAGGGCGTCGCCACTCGGTGATGCCGAGGTCGACGAGGCCGTCGGCGGTCAGCACCGCGTCGACCGGCTGGTCGTGCGCCTCGCGGGGCAGCGTCCCACCCGCCTCGACGAGCTCGCCCGGGTGGAGCAGCACGACGACGGCGGTCCCGGGCGACCGACGCGGCAGCGCCTTGTCGTAGCACCCACCCCCCTGGCCCATCCGCGTTCCCGACTCGTCGACGGCGAGCCCGGGCGCCAGCACGAGGTCGGCCAGGGCGATGGCGTCGAGCCCCAGCGGCACTGCGCCGGGGTCCGACAGGTCGTGCCAGTCGAGGTCGAGGTTCGGCAGGGTCACCGGGAGCAGCACGCGGATGCCGCGGGCGGCCAGCATCGAGTTGACGGCCGCCGTGGGTGGTTCCCCCGGCACCGCCGCGTACGAGGTGACCACGGCCCCGGGGCCCAGACCCAGCTGCTCGACGAGGGTGCCGACGTGCTCCGCGAGGGCACGGTCGTCGACCGACGCTTCGCGGGTGGCGGCGCGTGCCCTTCGCTCCGCGCGGAGGGCCCTGCGCCGCGCGGACTTCTCCGCAGATGGGGACATGGCCGCATCGTAGGGTTGTCGTCATGACCAGCGAGGGACTGCGGGCAGCCACCGCCAAGATGCGTGCGGCCGGTGTCCCGGAGCTCGCGATCTCGGTGTTCAGCAGGTTCCACGCCCAGCTCCGCTCGGAGGCCACGGGGACGATCCCCGAGGACTCGATCACGCCGCTGCGCGAGGTGCAGCACGTCGACGAGGTCCGCCCCCCCGAGGCAGCGGTCCGCGACGCCCTGGCACGCACCGTGGTCATCAAGCTCAACGGCGGGCTGGGGACGAGCATGGGCGTGAGCGGGCCGAAGTCGGCCCTTGCCGTCCGCGACGGTCTCACCTTCCTCGACATCATCGCCCGCCAGGTGATCGCCCTGCGGCGTCGGCACGACGTCGCCACGCCACTGCTGCTCATGAACTCCTTCCGCACCCGCGAGGAGTCGCTGGCCATCCTCGAGCGCCACGCCGGCCTTGCCGTCGACGGCCTGCCGCTGGACTTCCTGCAGAACCGCGAGCCCAAGCTCCGGGTCGACGACCTCGCGCCGGTCGAGTGGCCCCAGGACCGGGAGCTCGAGTGGTGCCCGCCGGGACACGGCGACGTGTACGTCGCGTTGCGGACCACGGGTCTCATCGACGACCTGCGCGAGCGCGGCATCCGGCACGCCTTCCTCTCCAATGCCGACAACCTGGGTGCGACGTGCGTCGGTGCCGTGCCGGCGTGGATGACCCAGGAGGGCGTTCCCTACGTCGCCGAGGTGTGCACCCGCACCCGCAACGACCGCAAGGGGGGCCACCTCGCCGAGCGGAAGACCGACGGGCGACTCGTCCTGCGGGACAGCGCGATGGTCGCCGAGGGCGAGGACGACTACTTCCAGGACACCGATCGCCACCCCTGGTTCCACACGAACAACCTCTGGGTCGACCTCGAGGTCCTCGCGGCCCGGCTCGAGGAGCGGGACGGCGACCTGGGACTGCCCATCATCGTCAACCGCAAGACCGTCGACCCGACGCAGTCGGACTCACCCCCGGTCATCCAGGTCGAGTCCGCGATGGGCGCCGCCGTCGAGGTGTTCGAAGGCTCCCGTGCCCTCGCCGTCGACCGGAGCCGGTTCCGTCCGGTGAAGACGACGAACGAGCTCCTCCTCATCCGCTCGGACCTCTACCGGCTCACCGAGGACTTCGTCGTCGAGTCGACGATCGACCACGAGGAACCGTTCGTCGACCTCGGCGCGGCGTACAAGCTCGTCGACGGCTTCGAGAAGCGCTTCCCGCGCGGGGTCCCGTCCATCCGCGGCTGCTCGAGCCTGCGGGTGGAGGCGGATGCGACGTTCGGTGCGGACGTCGTGTGCACCGGGGTGGAGGCGGACGCGACGTTCGGCGCGGACGACGTGTGCACCGGTGACGTGCGGGTCACCGGTGGGGTGCGCACGATTCCCGACGGCGCCCGCCTCGAGGGCGACGTGTGATGCGGACGGTCGAGGAGCACCGCGCCGCGGTGCTCCGGCTGGTGCGGCCGCTGTCGCCGAGGTGCCTCCCGGTCGGCCGGGCGCTCGGGCTCGTGCTCGCCGAGGACGTCGTCGCCGCCGTCGACCTGCCCGGCGCCGACAACTCGGCGATGGACGGGTATGCCGTGCGCGCCGCAGAGCTGACCGGTGCGGCGTCGCAGTCGCCGGTCCTCCTGCCGGTCGACGGCGACATCGCGGCCGGTGACAGTCGTCGGCACGTGCTGTCGCCCGGTCACGCCATGCGGATCATGACGGGCGCACCCCTGCCCGACGGGGCCGACGCCGTCGTGCCCGTCGAGCTGACCGACGGCGGGGCCGCCCGTGTCGCGGTGCGCGTCAGCCCGGAGCCGGGCCGGCACCTGCGCCTTCGGGGGGAGGACGTCGTCGCCGGTGACATCCTGCTCCGAGCGGGAACTCGGCTGGGGCCGGGTCACCTTGCCCTGGCCGCCGCCGCGAACGTCGCCGAGGTGGCCGTGCACCCGCGACCGCGGGTCGCGGTCGTCTCCACGGGGGACGAGCTGGTGCCGCCCGGGTCGGTCCTCGAGCACGGACAGGTCGTGGACTCCAACCACGTCATGCTCTGCGCGCTCGTCGAGGCGGCGGGTGGTGAGGTCGCCGGCGCGGCCCACCTGCGCGACGACCCAGTGGCCCTCCGACGGCTCCTCGACGACCCGCCCGGCGAACCCGACCTCCTGCTGACCTCGGGTGGGGTCTCCATGGGGGCCTACGACACGGTCAAGGAGGTCCTGACGGCCGACGGTGGGGTGGAGTTCGTCCGGGTGGCGATCCGTCCGGGTATGCCGCAGGGCTGCGGGGTCGTCGGGCCTCACCAGACCGCGATCGTCACCCTGCCCGGCAACCCGGTCAGCTCGTTCGTCTCGTTCCACGTCTTCGTCCTGCCGGCCCTGCGGCGGCTGGCTGGTCTCGATCCGGACGCCGACGGGTCCTTCGACGCGGTCGCGGCCACGGGGTGGTCGACCGCTCCCGGGAAGGTCGAGGCGACCCGGGTGGTCGAGGATCACGGTCGGGTACGGCCCTCGGGTGGCCAGGGGTCGCACGTGCTCGGTGCCCTTGCGGGCGCAACGGCTCTCGCGATCGTGCCGGCCGAGGTCGACCACGTGGAGCCGGGTCACCGCGTGCGCTGCATCCCCCTCCTCGGTCAGGAGCCCCGCCGTGCCGACTGACCCGGAAGGTCCTGCAGCCCTCAGCCACGTCAGGGCGGACGGCACCGCCCACATGGTCGACGTGTCGCAGAAGCCCGTGACCGCCCGACGGGCTGCTGCGGCCGGTCGCGTGCTGTTGTCCGCACCGGCCGTCGAAGCCTTGCGCGGTGGCTCGGTGCCCAAGGGTGACGCCCTCGGGGTGGCGCGGCTCGCCGGCATCCAGGCGGTGAAGCGGACGCCGGATCTCATCCCGTTGGCGCATCCTGTCGCGGTCCACGCCGTCGAGGTGGACGTCGTCGTCGTCGACGAGGGCGTCGACATCCGTGCCGTGGTCCGAACTGCCGACCGCACCGGGATCGAGATGGAGGCGCTGACCGCCGTGTCCGTCGCCGCCCTCGCCCTCGTCGACATGGTCAAGGCCGTCGACCGGCACGCAAGGATCACCGACGTCCGGGTGACGGCCAAGTCCGGCGGTCGGTCCGGGGACTGGGAGGAGGCGACATGAGCGGCGACGCGGAGCCTGGAGGTGGCGCGCCCCTCGCCGGACGCCGGGCGGTCGTCGTGAGCTGCTCCACCCGCGCGGCGGCGGGCGTCTACGCCGACCGGGGCGGCGCGCTCGTCGTCGAGACACTCCGGGGGTGGGGCTGCGAGGTCGCGGACGCCATCGTCGTCCCGGACGGCCCGTCGGTCGGCGAGACCCTCGCCGCTGCCCTGCTCACGGGACCCGACCTTCTCCTCACGACCGGGGGCACCGGTCTGACGGCGACCGACCGGACGCCGGAGGCCACCAGGCCGCTGCTCGACCGTGAGGTGCCCGGCGTCGCCGAGGCGATCCGGGCGCGGGGCGTTGCGAACGGCATTCCCACCGCGGTGCTCTCCCGGGGGCTGGCCGGCCTGGCCGGAGCCACTCTCGTCGTCAACCTCCCGGGCTCGACGGGCGGGGTGCGGGACGCGTTGGGCGTGCTGGCCGAGGTGCTCCCGCATGCCGTGGCCCAGGCCCACGGCGGAGACCACTGATGTGGGGTCGGGTCCGCCGCGCCGGTCGAGCCCGTGGCCAGCCGTCGACCGAGCTCGAGCCCGCATGGAGATGGCCGCTGCGCCTGGAGGGAGTGACACCGCAGGGAACTCCGGTGATCCTCAGGTGGAGGGAGTGACACCGCAGGGGACTCCGGTGATCCTCAGGCCCCTCGGGCTCGAGGACGGTCCGGCTTTCCAGGCGGTCCGTCGCGCGAACCTGGCCTGGCTGGAACCGTGGGACGCGACCTCGCCAGACCCGGACGCGCCCACGCGGAGCTTCGCCGACCTCGTGACGCAGTACGACGCCGACGCCGCGGCCGGCCGGGCGCTGCCCTTCGCGATCGAGGTCGAGGGACGGCTCGTGGGTCAGATGACGATCGGGTCGATCGTCCTCGGCTCGTTCCGGTCCTGCTTCGCCGGTTACTGGGTGAGCCGTGCCGTGGCGGGCCGGATGGTCACCCCGACCGCCCTCGCGCTGGCCGCCGACCACGCCGTCGGCACCCTCGGCCTCCACCGCATCGAGGTGAACATCCGGCCGGAGAACACGGCGAGCCTCGCGGTCGTGCGCAAGCTCGGCTTCCGGGCGGAGGGCCTGCGGCCCCACTACCTCCACATCGCGGGTGCCTGGCGTGACCACCTCTCGTTCGCCCTGACGACCGAGGACCTCGCCGGGGAGACCTTCGTCGACCGGCTCGCCCGGATGACCTCGGGTGGCAGCAGGTCGGAAGCGGAATCTCAGTGGCCACAGCAGTCACATGTGCGACACACCGAGGGGGGTCCGGCCTCCGGCGAGGGAGCACACCTACGGTCGTAGTCGTGCAGTCCCCTTCGAGCCTGATCTTCCTCGTCCTTCTGGGGGTGTGGGCTGCCTACTTCGCGCAGTACTGGCTGCGTCGGCGTGACCACCTCGCGACGGCTCGTTCGGTCGACCAGTTCACCGAGGCCATGCGGGTGCTCGAGCGGCGCCCTTCGCTGCCCCGCACCGACCTCTCCGAGCCGACTCGTCACTCGGATGCCGTGCACCCCGCTCGCGCGGCGCGGCCCTCGGTCCTCGTCAAGCGCGCCGTCGCCGTCGAGCCGCCCTCCTCCACCGGCGTCACCGCGCGGGTCGCGGTGCCGGCGACCCTCGCACCACCGCAGACGACGAAGGGGTCGCCCGGCGCCTCGGCGAACCGCTCGGCGCGCGAGGTCGCTCCGGCGCGACGGGTCGGCACGCGTGGTCCTTCTCGAGTCCGGCCCAGTCGCCGCATACGGGCCTTCGTGCTCCTCGCCGCGCTCGCCGAGCTGGCCGCCATCGTGCCGCTCGTCGCGTTCTCGCTCGTGCCGGTCTGGGCACTCGCGCCCGCGGTCCTCGCCGTCGTGTGGGCCTTCTTCTGGGTCCGCTCCGCGGTCCGCGCGGAGCAGGCCCTCGCGAGGGCCCGCCGCCGTCGCCCGACACGCGTGCCGTCGTCGTCCGACGCCTCCGGGCCTGACGACGTGCGCGCTCCCGGCGATGTGGACGACCCGGCGCACGTGGGGCGAGCGCGATCGGATGCCGTCGCAGTGCCGGCCGAGGAGACGCACCGCGGTGCCGGTGCGGGGGAGCGTGAGGTGGCCGCTCCGTCCGAGGCCGCTGACGTCGCCGTCTTGTCGGGTGTCGAGGGTCCGGACGAGGAGGCCGGCGAACGCCGCCCCCCGAGCCCCGACGTGGCACCGGCGGCCGAGGTCATGGTGCCGATCGTCGACGAGGACGACATCCCGCTCACCTGGGACCCGGTGCCCGTCCCACGTCCGACGTACACGATGAAGGCCAAGGCCGAGCGTCCCCAGGTGGCACCGGCCGCCGTGACGCCCGACCCGGCACCCGTTCGCCAGGAGACGGTCGGCGACGGCACGGCATACGAGCGACGGCGCGCCGCGGGCGCCTGACTGGTCCCGCCCGCGTCGTCCAGAACGCCTGACCGTCTTTCCGCACCTGCGGAACCGTGGAAGCTCAGCCCTTTCCGGGGAGGCGCTCGCGAGCCGCCTGCTCCTCGCGCTCCTGCAGGTGCTGTGCCTCCGCCTCGGCCGTCTCCTCCTCGTCGGGGGTGAGCACGTCCCCGGCCGTCACGGGTGCGTCCGGCAGGACGTCGTCCGCGGCCTCCGGGGAGTCGAGCAGGTGGTGGCCGACGGCGTTGAGTGCCGCCACCGTCGGCACGGCGATGAGGCCACCGATGATCCCGGCCAGCACCACACCGGCCGCGATGGCGAAGATCACTGCCAGGGGGTGGATGCGCATGACGCGGCCGACGAGGAGGGGCTGGAGGAGGTGCGCCTCGATCTGCTGTACGCCGATGACGATGCCGAGCATGATGAGCGCCTTGACCGGGCCCAGCGCAACGAGCGCCAGCAGCACCGCGACGCCACCCGAGAGGGCGGCTCCGATGACGGGGACGAAGGCGCCGAAGAAGACGAGCAGCGCGATCCCCGAAGCGAAGGGCACGCCGAGCAGAGCCGCACCCACTCCGATGCCGGTTGCGTCGGCTGCCGCCACGATGAGGGTGGCCCGGGCGAACGCCGACACCTGGTCCCAGGCGATGAGCCCGGATGAGTGCACCTTCTCCCGCGCACCGCGCGGGAAGAGCCGCACGACCCATCCCCAGATGACGGGCCCGTCGTAGAGGAAGAAGTAGAGGGTGAACAGCGCGAGGAAGAAGCCGGCGATGAAGTGCGTCGCGGTGAGCCCCGCGGCGGTCGCCGTGTCGGTGACGTTGCCCGAGCTGAGCCAGTCCCGGGCCTGGTCGATGTAGCGGTCGACGTCGCTGTCGGTGATGCCGAAGGTGCTGTTGGCCCAGCGCCGCACCTGGTCGATGCCCTCGCTGACCTTCGAGCTCATGTCGTCCAGCTGGCTCGTGAGCTGGGACCCCACGAACGACAACATGCCGATGACGAGGGCGAGCGTGCCGATGACCGTGACGCCCGCCGCGAGGCCGCGCGGCATGAAGCGCCGCAGGCCGACGTAGGCCGGCTGGAGGAGCGCCGCGAGGAGGAGGGCGACGAGGATCGGGATGACGACCTCCGACAGCCGCCCCATGAGGTAGAGCGCGCCCACCGCGGCGACCCCGATGAGGATGCCGCGCCACGCCCACTCGCTCGCCGTCCGCACTCCGAGCGGCACCGACCACTCGGCCGGGCGACGGGCGCCCAGTGACGGCCACGGGGTGGCGTCGGCGCCCGTCATGATGGTTCGAGGGAGCTCCGACGGGCCGGCGCCGCGACGGGCGGGACGGGGCAGGCGCAGTCGCATGCGGCGATGCTATGTCCTCCACCGGCCCTCGACATCGAGGATGACGACCCACTGCCGACCTGCTGCCAGCCGAGTCGCCGCCCCGCTGTGACGCTGGTCAGGTGGTCTGCGGAGCGCTCGCGAGCCCGGTCCGCCCGTTCGGCGGCCTCCTACGCTGGTGTTATCGTTGCTCCGCACTTCGGGGCTGTGGCGCAGTTGGTAGCGCGTCTCGTTCGCAATGAGAAGGTCAGGGGTTCGAATCCCCTCAGCTCCACCATGGTGACGTGTCACGACCTCGGCAGGGACCGAGGCGTCGTGGCCTCGTCACGTCGTCCAGCAGGGCGGGACGCGGGCGGACCCGTGACGGTTTGCGGTCCTGGTCCGGATACTTCCTGGAGCGGCCGCCCACGGAGCTGCCATGTCCCTAGAGTGTCCTCACCTGCGGGAGGCGCACGGTCCGCGCCACGAGGGGGCGACGATGAGATCGAGGCGGCTCCTGGGGGCTTGGTGCGTGGCCTCGGTGACGGTCATGGCGGGGGTCGTCACCGGCGCTCCGGCGAGTGCCGCCGGCGTGGTCCACGCGGACGGTGCGGCTGCGGATTCCGAACAGGCGCTGGCCGAGCTCTATGCGCCGGTCGTGCGGCTGGTGCACCAGGACGTCGAGTGCGGTCCCGGAGAGCCCTACCAACCGGAGAACGTGGACACCGTCCTGGGTGACCGAAGCGTCGCGCTGCGCGGGCCATGGTCGGACGCCGAAGTGGTCGACACCGGTCCGACGGCCGAGGATCTCAGCGAGGGCCTCTTCGGTTACCACCTGGACTTCCCGGGGAACCCACTGGAGGCGGGATGCGACTACGAGCAGTGGGCGCGAGTTCTCGCCACGGGCTCTCAGCCCGTGACCTATGCGCATGTCGCGCGTGAGCCGGGTCGGGACGACCGGCTGGTCGTGCAGTACTGGTTCTTCTACCCGTACAACGACTACACCAACAAGCACGAGGGCGACTGGGAGGTGGTCCAGCTCGTCTTCGCCGCGGCGGACCCGGCACAGGCACTGGACCAGATGCCTGTCCAGGTCGGCTACAGCCAACACGAGGGCCTCGAGGTGGCGGGGTGGGAGGACCCGAAGCTCGAGATCGTCGACGGCACTCATCCCGTGGTGCACGCCGCGGCCGGCTCGCACGCCAACTACTACGACGACGCGCTCTATCTCGGCACGTCCGGTGAGCAGGGGTTCGGCTGCGACGACACCCGCGGTCCATCCGACGACGTGCGACCCACCGTGGCGCTCATCCCCAGTGACGCGGCAGCGGCCCTGAGCGCCTTCCCCTGGATCGGCTACCAGGGGCGGTGGGGGCAGCGCGAGGAGGCGTTCTACAACGGACCGACCGGGCCGAACACCAAGGAGAGCTGGAGCCACCCGATCAGCTACATGGAGCAGAAGGGTCGCGACCTCAGCTACGCCGTTCCGGTCGGCGGCGCGCTGGGGACGACTGCCACCGACTTCTTCTGCGGCGCGGTCTCCCAGGGCTCCGAGGTCGTCCGCAAGCTCGCAGACCGTCCCGGACGACTCCTCCTCATCCTCGCGTTGCTCGCTCTTCTCGTGGTCGCTGTGCTCCGCCGGACCACCTGGAGGCCGGTCACCCCCCTGCGTGTCGCCAGACGGCGCGCGGGCGGCCAGCTGATCCGCGCTGCTGCACGCATGTATGCGTCGCACTGGCGGTTGTTCATCGGGATCGGGTTCCTCACGGTGCCGGCCTTCCTCCTCGTCGCCGGGCTGGAGGGCCTCGTCGTGAGCGGACCCGACGTCCCGGGTCTCTCCGAGGGCGGCGAGGCGGGCGGAGCTCGCGTCCTCCTCGTTGCCCTGGTGGGCTTCCTCATCATCGGGACGAGCATCCTGCTGGTGCTGGCGGCCACCACGTCCGCGCTCGGCGAGATCGACCGCGGCCTCGACGTCGACGTACGACGCGCTTACCGTCTCGCCCTGGCCCGCTGGAGGCCGCTGCTCGGAGCGTTCCTCGTCGCGTCCACCCTGGTGGGCCTCCTCAGTGTGACCGTCATCCTCTCTCCGGTCGCTCTGGCCGTGGTCCTGCTGTCCGCCCTGTTCGTTCCGGTGATCGCCTTCGAGGGTGCAGCGGCTCTCGCCTCGCTCCGTCGCAGTGCCGCACTGGTGCGGCAGCAGGTCCTCAAGACGGCGGTCCTCCTGGCCGGCTCGATCCTCCTGGCGGCGGCGGTCGGACCGGTCCTGGGCACGATCCTCATCCTCGTCACCGGGGCCCCGCTGGCGGTGGCCAACACCGTCGCGGGAGTCACCATCGCCCTCGTGATGCCCTACGTCGGACTCACCATGGGCTACCTCTACTTCGACGCCCGAGTCCGGTCCGAGCTGGCCCACGACGAGGTCGCCACTTCGGAGGTCCTGCCTGCGGAGATCGAGACAGCGGGCTGATCGCGGCGTCTCCTGGTGGTGCTGAACGCGCGGCATACCGCGCCATCGGCACCACCCCACCCGTTGGATGCGCCCGATTAGCAGGCTCGATCCGAGGTATGACACGACTGGAGCGGCTCCATGGTTGCCCGGCATCGGGTCGGGGGGGCGCCGCCCGGGAGAGGACGGCAGCCATGCAGACCGTTGACGCGATGCTCGAGTCACATCCGGAGCAGTCGGTGCACGTGGACCGGGAGAAGCTTGCCGCGTGCATCCGCGCGTGCTTCGAGTGCGCCCAGGCGTGCACGTCGTGCGCTGATGCCTGCCTCAGCGAGGAGATGGTCGCTGAGCTGACCCGGTGCATCCGCACCGACCTCGCGTGTGCCGACATCTGCGCAGCCACCGGTGCGGTGCTGTCCAGGAGCGCCGAGGGGGACGCCCGGATCCTCACCGCCGTCCTCGAGGCGTGCGCGACGGCCTGCGGGGTGTGTGCCGAGGAGTGTGAGCGCCACGCCGACATGCACGCGCACTGCCGGATCTGCGCCGAGGTCTGCCGGCGATGTGAGCAGGCGTGCCGCGACCTGCTCGACACACCCTCCTGAACGGAGTGGCGGGGCGCTCTCCTCAGCGGGTGGGTTCGAAGCGCCGAAGGCGCAGGCTGTTGGTGACGACGAAGACGGAGCTGAAGGCCATGGCAGCCCCCGCGATGAGGGGGTTCAGCAACCCCAGGGCGGCGAGCGGCAGCGCGGCGACGTTGTAGGCGAACGCCCAGAACAGGTTCCCCTTGATCGTCCGCAGCGTCGCCCGGGCGAGCCGGATGGCGTCCGGAGCCGCCCGCAGGTCACCGCTCACCAGGGTGAGGTCCGACGCCTCGATGGCCACGTCGGTGCCGGTGCCCATAGCGAGACCGAGGTCCGCCTGGGCGAGCGCGGCGGCGTCGTTGACCCCGTCCCCCACCATCGCGACCGTGGAGCCGCCCTCCTGGAGGCGCCGGACGACGTCGACCTTGTCGGTCGGCGTCACCTCGGCGATGACGTCCTCCAGCGGGATGCCGACCCGCTCCGCCACCGCGCGTGCCGCCCTGGCGTTGTCACCGGTGAGGAGGACCGGGCGCAGGCCCAGCCGGCGAAGGTCGGCGATGGCGTCCGCGGAGCTCTCCTTGACCGCGTCGGCCACGACGACCACGCCGCGGACCTCACCGTCCCATGCGACCCAGACCGGCGTGAGCCCGTCGGACTCCGCTGCGTCGGCCCCGGCCGCGAGGTCGTCCGGAGCCGTGAGCGACCACTCGCCGACCAGCCATGAGCGGCGGCCGGCCAGCACGACGTGGCCGTCGACGACGCCCGATACGCCGTGGCCGCCGTGGTTCCGGAACGACGCGACCGGCGCGAGAGTCACGCCGGTATTCCTGGCGTGACGGGCGACGGCCCGGCCGATCGGGTGCTCCGAGGCGTCCTCGAGGGAGCCGGCGAGCCGGAGCAGCCGCCCGGGCGTGCCACCGGCGGCGAGCTGGACGGCTTCCACCCCCATCTGGCCGGTCGTGACGGTGCCGGTCTTGTCGAGAACGACGGTGTCGACCCGGCGCGTGGACTCCAGGATCTCCGGCCCCTTGATGAGGATGCCGAGCTGGGCGCCCCGACCGGTGCCGACGAGAAGGGCTGTGGGCGTCGCGAGACCGAGGGCGCAGGGGCAGGCGATGATGAGCACCGCCACGGCCGCAGTGAAGGCGGCGGTGGCCGAGGCGCCGACGAGGAGCCACGCGGCGAGGGTGACCAGAGAGATGCCGAGAACGACGGGGACGAAGACCGCCGAAACGCGGTCGGCGAGGCGCTGGACCTCAGCCTTGCCGCTCTGTGCCTCCTCGACGAGGCGCGCCATCTGCGCGAGCTGGGTGTCGGCGCCGATGCGGGTGGCCTCGACGACCAGCCGCCCCCCCACGTTCACCGTCGCTCCCACGACCACATCGTCGGGACCAACCTCCACCGGCACCGACTCCCCGGTGAGCATCGAGGCGTCCACCGCCGAGGTGCCGCGAACGACGGTGCCGTCGGTGGCGACCTTCTCACCCGGGCGCACGACGAAGCGGTCCCCCACCTGGAGCCGGGCCACCGGCATCCGCGTCTCCGTGGGGCCGCCGGGAGCGTCCCGCAGCACGGAGACCTCCTTGGCACCCATGTCGAGGAGGGCCCGCAGCGCCGCACCGGAGGCCCGCTTGGCGCGCGCCTCGAGGTAGCGCCCGGCGATGATGAACGTGGTCACCGCGGCGGCGACCTCGAGGTAGATCTGCGCCTCCCCGTCGCCGGACCGGCTGGGCAACAGGTCGAACGGCATCCGCATGCCTGTCATCCCGGCGTCGGTGAACAACAGGGCCCACACCGACCACAGGTATGCCGAGGCGACACCGACCGAGATGAGCGTGTCCATCGTGGCTGTGCGGTGCCGCAGGTTCGCCCACGCGGCGCGGTGGAAGGGCAGGGCGCCCCACACGACGACGGGGGACGCAAGGGTCAGGGAGACCCACTGCCAGTTGTCGAACTGAATGGAAGGGCAGGGCGCCCCACACGACGACGGGGGACGCAAGGGTGAGGGAGACCCACTGCCAGTTGTCGAACTGCAGGGCGGGGACCATGGACATCAGGAGCACCGGCACCGTCAGCACAGCGGACACGACGAGCCGCATCCGCCACGCGGCCTCCTGCTCGTCCTTCGCAGCCTGCCCGGCGCCCTCGACCGGGTGGTCCTCGGCGGGGTCCGCGGGAAGGGTCGCGGTGTAGCCGGTGGCCTTCACGGTGGCGACGAGATCCTCCGGCGCCACGTCGGGCGCGAAGGAGACCCGGGCCTTCTCGGTGGCGTAGTTGACGCTCGCGGAGACACCCGGCATCCGGTTGAGCTTCTTCTCCACGCGTGCAGCACACGATGCGCACGTCATGCCCTCGATGCCGAGCTCGAGGCTCCGCTGCTCCAGCTGCGTGCCGCCGACGCGGGCGGTCATGACGCCAGCTCCCTGTGGTCTTCAGCGGTGGTCAGCGGGAGGTGAGGTGGTAGTCGCCGGCCTCGTCGAGAGCTGCCGCGACCGCCGTCTCGCTGAGGGGGGCGTCGCTGTCGACGGTCAGCTGGGAGGTGCCGCCGGCGACGAGGTTGACGGCCACGTCGGTCACCCCCGGTATCCCGCGGATCTCGCTGCTGATCGCCTGCACGCAGTGCTCACAGGTGAGGCCGGTGACGGGGTAGGTCTGGGAGTTCATGGTCGGTTCTCCTTGGGGTGGTGAAGGGTCAGGACCGGACGAGCCGGGCGATGGCGGCGGAGGCTTCGGTGACCTTCGCGTCGAGGTGCACGGGGTCGCCCGCGGCGTCCGCCACGCAGTGGCGCAGGTGGTCGTCGAGCAGCCCGAGCGCGACTGCCTCCAACGCCTTGGTCGCCGCGGAGACCTGGGTGAGGATGTCGATGCAGTACGCCTCGGACTCGACCATCCGCTGCAGCCCCCGGACCTGCCCCTCGATGCGGCGCAGCCGCTTCAGCTGCGCGTCCTTGGCGTCGATGTAGCCGGGCACCCGCGAGGCATGGGCGTCGCGCACGTCGTGTTCGGTCATGGTGTCTCCTCACTGGTGCCACGAGTATACCCCCAGGGTGTATAGCACAGGACAGGTGGGCACCGAGGCGCCGGCCGTGCCTCACGTCACCCTGAAGGGGTGTGGCGTCCACGACCTCGTGCGCGGGACCATGACGCGCATGAGCACGCGTGCGGCCGGCGGCCGACCCCTTGGCGTCACGGTCGTCGTCGCGCTCACTGCGGTGGTCGCCGTGCTCGACGTCGTCGCCGGCACCATGGTCCTCGTCGACGCCGCCGAGGGGGCCTCCGTGCCGGGCCTCTCTCCGGAGGAGTCGACGAGGGTGACCCGTGTCCTCGGTGTCGCGCTCCTTGCCCTCGGTGTCCTCCACGCGATCATCGCGGTCCAGCTGGCGCGGCGACGCAACGGCGCGCGGTTCGTCCTCACCCTCATGCTCGTGGCGCAGCAGGTGCCGGCGTTGGTCCTCGGCGACGACGGTGCGCGAAGGACCGCGAGCTACGTCGGCCTCGCCTTCGCCGTCGTGCTGACCTTCCTCGTCTGGAACAGGTCGTCGTCGGCGTGGTTCGACGAGGGGCGCGAGCGAGCGCTCGCCGGAACGCTGGACGCCACCGACGCGTCGTCCCTCGAACCGTCGGGCGCCCGCGTCGTCGACTTCCTTCTCCGCCTCGTGGTCCTCGGCGGCACGGTGTTCCTCACCCCGGGGATCTCGACGAGTGCCCCTGGTGCGCTCCTCGTCGCCGTCCTGATGATCTCGCTCGCCGGATGGCTCCTCCAGCCGGTGTTCCTCAGGGTGGCGCTGCTCTTCGGCTGGATCGGGGCGGTGCTGCTCGCTCTCTTCGCGAACGCCGCCGTGCTGGGCGTGGGTCTGTACCTGGCTCCCGGGGTCGTCGTCTCCTCGGTGCTCACCGTCGTGGCGGCAGCGTGGGTCTACGCGCTGGTGATGACGCTCATCACCTGGGCCTTCAGCATCAACGGGCGCGACTACCTCACGGTGCACGCGATGCGCATGGGCGCCAAGGGGGAGCACATGCCGCACTCGGAGGTGCCGGGAGTGATCTTCGTCCAGCTCGACGGGGTTCCCGCACCACTGCTCGAGAACGAGATCCGGGCGGGCAACATCCCCACCATCAGCCGGTGGATCAGATCCGGCTCCCACACCTGGCGGGAGTGGACGGCCCGCGTCCCGTCCACGACCCCCGTGAGCCAGGCCGGGCTGCTCCACGGCAGCAACGACGGCATCCCCGCCTTCCGGTGGTTCGACCGGGAGCTCGGGCGGCTCGTGGTGGCCAACAAGCCCGAGGACGCCGCCCTCATCGAGTCGCGCATCAGCACGGGGCGGGGTCTCCTCGTCGACCAGGGCGTCAGCATCTCGAACCTGTTCTCGGGGGACGCGCCCACGTCCCTGCTGACGATGAGCGGGCTGAAGGAGGGCCGGCGTGGGCTCGGCCCCTCGCAGTCGTATGCCGCCTTCTTCACCCACCCGGCCGGCATCCTGCGGGCGGTCATCCTCACTCTCGGCGAGATGGCCAAGGAAATCTTCCAGGCCCGCCGACAGGCCCGGCGGGGCGTGGAGCCGCGAATCCACCGAGGTGGGTCGTACGTCGCGCTGCGAGCCGTCACGAACGTGTTCCTGCGGGACCTCAACGTGGCGCTCGTCGTCGAGGCGATGATGCGCGGCGCCAAGTCCGTCTACGTGGACTTCGTCGACTACGACGAGATCGCCCACCACGCGGGCGTCACGCGTGCGGAGTCGCTGGCCGCCCTCTACGGACTCGACGACGTCGTCCGGAGCATCGAGCAGGTCGTCACCGCCGGCATCACCCCTCGGCCCTACCACGTCGTCCTCGTCTCCGACCACGGGCAGAGCCAGGGTGCGACCTTCCGGCAGCGCTACGGTCACTCCCTCGAGGAGTACCTCACCGAGCAGATGGCCGGGCCGGCGACGCTCACCGCGGCGACGGGTGAGGTCGAGGCGTGGGGCCCGGTGAACCTGTTGCTGGGCCAGCTGTCCCGGCAGGCCTCGGTGTCCGGTCGGATCACCCGACGGGCGATCGCCGACCGTGACCCGGAGGCTCCGGTGGGCCCCTCCGGCGTCGTCCGGGACACCACTGGGCCCAGCGAGGAACCGGCCGAGCTCACGGTCGTGGGTTCCGGCAACCTCGGTGGCGTGTGGTTCAGCCGCCACGCCGACCGACTGTCCGCCGTGGACATCGAGCGGCTGCATCCGGGCCTCCTCGCGGCGCTGGCCGCCCACCCTGGCGTCGGCTTCCTCGTCGTCATGACGGATGCCGGGCCGGTGGCCCTCGGCAGGGACGGCACCCACCAGCTCACGACCGGGGAGGTCGTGGGCGTGGATCCCCTCGGGCCGTTCGGCCCGGACGCGCCGTCGGACTTCCTGCGAGCGGCGTCGTTCGTCAACGCCCCCGACATCTACCTCAACTCGCTCTACGACCCGGTGCTCGACGAGGTGGCGGCGTTCGAGGAGCTCGTCGGCTGCCACGGCGGCATGGGCGGGTGGCAGACCCGACCGCTCCTCGTGTACCCGGCGGACTGGCCGGTCGACGAGGAGCTCCTCGACGACCGTGGTCGCCTCCGCGGAGCGGACAGCGTCCATGCGCAGCTGGTGCGCTGGCTGGAACGCCTGGGCCATCGCAGGGAGCTCGGCGACGAGGCCGTCGACCCTATCTCGGCGCGACCCCTCGAGGTGTAGGCCGCGACGACGCCGTGGTGTCGTGGCGCCGACCACGCCGAGCGCGACCTCGATGCGCTGGAGTCGGCAACGGGGCGAGCGGTGCCCCCCCGTCAGGCCGGCACGGGCTCGAGGCTGCCGACGAGCTCGGTCGTGACGGCGCTCGCGCACAGCCCGAGGAACGCGCCGAGCGCGATGAGCTCGTCCGGCGTGCGCGGGGCGAAGTCGGTGAGCACCGCCGAGCGGACGAGGAACGCGCAGTGCTGCCCGCGCGACACCGCCACGTTGAGGCGATGCCGGTCGAGGAGGAAGCCCATGCCCCGGGAGACGTCCGCGGGTGCGGAGGCCGCCATCGACAGGATCGCCACCGGTGCCTCCTGGCCCTGGAACTTGTCGACGGTCCCCACGGCCACCTCGGTCAGGCCCGCGTCGTCGAGGGACCGGCGGAGCGTGCCGACCTGGGCGTTGTAGGGAGTGATGACGAGGATGTCGGTCTGGCCGAGTGGTCGCGGACCCACCGCCCGGCCGACGTCGTCCCGTTCCGATGGGTCATCCCACGTCCGGCCGAGCACGTCGTGGATCACGTCGAGCACGGCCTCAGCCTCCTCCGGTGACCACGTGGAGTTCTCGCGATGTTCGACGAGCCGCACGTGCAACCCCGGATCGACGCCGTCGAGGCGCCGGAGTGAGGTCACCGCCTCCTCGGACCGCAGCTGGCCGGCATACGAGAGGCGCGACACGGGTGCGGTGAGCGCAGGGTGCATCCGCCAGGTCGTCTCGAGGAAGTACCCGAGCTCGGCGGGGAGCACCGGGTCGTCCCCGATGAGCCAGCCCAGGGCGGACGCGTCGACCGGGTCGGGGTGGGTGCCCTGGGACACCTGCGGAAGCTGCTGGGGGTCCCCGAGCAGGAGCAGTCGGGCACCGGCGACCGAACAGGCCAGCGTCTTGGCGAGCGAGAACTGTCCTGCCTCGTCGACGACGACGAGGTCCAGCTGTCCCCGCTCGACGCGCTGGGTGTTGGTGAGGTCCCAGGCCGTGCCGCCGACGACGTACCCGTGGTCCGCGTCGCGGTGGCCGGCCGCGAAGGCTGCGAGGTCGTCGGCGTGGCGCAGCGACGTCCAGCAGGGGTCGACGGTGTCCTTGGTCGCCTTCCCCACCTGCTCGGGCGGCACTCCCGCTGCCACGACGGCCCGCAGGACGTTCTCGACCGCCTTGTGCCCCTGCGAGGTCACTCCGACACGCCACCCGTGATCGAGGACCAGCCGGGCGATGACGCGGGAGCCGACGTAGGTCTTCCCGGTCCCGGGTGGTCCCTGCACGGCGAGGTAGGAGTCGTCGCTCTCGAGGAGGGCGGTCGTGATCGCGTCGATGTGCCGGGTGGGGCCGGTCCGCACGACCGGGAGGGGGGCGCCGGTGCGCAGCCGCGGCGGGCGGCGGAGGAGGAGCTCGATCCCGGAGGTCCTGGGCAGGACGTCACCGCCGTCCACCACCTGCTGTGCCACCTCGGCCAGGGCGTTGTCGATCGGTCGGGTGCTGAGGATCCGGGACGGCACGAGGGCAGCGGGCAGGTCGAGGTGCCCGTCGCCCTCCTTCGGCTGCAGCTCCTCCACGAGCAGGCTCTGGTGGAGCCGGCCGTTCGGGGAGAGCCGGTCGGTGACCTCGACGATGGACACCGTTGCGGAGGACCTGGCATTGCAGTGCCCGGGCAGCGTCGTGACGCCGAGCGGCGGCGGGTCGCAGTAGACGACGCTCACCTCGTCGCCCGGGCCGGCCGGGACGCCGCGCATCGGCTCGCCGTGCAGCCTCAGGGTGCGACGCGGCCGCTGGCGCGGCGTGTCCCTGTGCCAGTCCTCCACCACCTCCCCGGACTCGACGAGGAAGACGCCCTCCGCCGACCGCCAGCTCCCGACCGGTGTTCGGAGCCGCTCGAAGTGGGCCTGCCACACCGGCTTGTCCTCTCGGGCGTGGAACAGGACGGAGGACGCGACGAGGGCCACGGCCTGCTGCTCGGCCGTGCGCTGATGCGGCTTGACATCCCTGAGGCGCTCGCGCAGGAGGGACTCCAGACGCATGAGCGCGAGCCGCTGGTCAGAGGGCGTCTGGGCGGGCAGCGCCTCCACCGGCGCCGACGTCAGGGCGTCGGCAGCGACGGGCCGCACCGCCGCGCCCTGACCGAGCAACCACTCGCGGAGCCGCCATGTCGAGATGCAGTCGTCGCGGTTGTAGGCGGCGATCTCGGCGAGCAGTCGCGCCGCATCGTCGGCCCGTTCGGCGACGCGGGCCGCCATGAACTGGTGGTAGACGACGATCGAGTCGGCGGCGTTGGTCACGGCAGCGTCGCGAGCCGCCATGTACAGGGGCTCCAGCTTCTTGATCGAGTAGGAGCGCTGGGAGACCCGGACCGCGGATCGGACGACCGCGTAGAGGTCGACGAAGACCCCGTCCCGCAGCAGCTGGTCCACCTCGTCCTCGCAGACGCCATGGCGTGCGGCCAGCCGGAGGAGTGCGGACGTCTCGTAGGGCGCGTAGTGGTAGACGTGCAGATCGGGCCAGCGCCGTCGCCGAGCCTCGAGCCAGGCGACGAAGTCGAGAAGCGCCTGGCGCTCCTCGTCCCGGCCGTGCGCCCAGAAGCTGCGGAACACCGGCTCACCGGTGTCGACCTCGACGATGCCGAAGAGGTATTCCAGGCCCCAGGTGCCCGATCCGCGCTCGTGCCACAGGGGGTCGCCCTCGAAGTCGAAGAAGACGTCACCGGCGCTCGTCCGCGGAAGCCGGAGGAGAGGGTCGGCATTGATGACCTCGGACCGCACGACGCCGTCCGCCTCCTGCTCGAGCTGGAGGCGCGCCTGCTCCCGCAGGCGGGTGAGGGTCGCCTCGCGCACGTCGGGCACCGGGTCGGTGCGGAGGGCGAGCTGCTCCACCGTCCCGACGCCCACGTCGAGCAGGCGCCGGCGCGTCGGCCCACGCATCCCGGCGACGAGGAGGAGGTCGCGGGCGGCCTCGACCTCGGGCTCGCACGCCTCGCACCGACCGCAGGCCAGCCAGCGGGGGTCGCCCCACGTCGCCGCTCCCACGGACCGTCCGTGGTCGGCGAGGAGGGCGTCGAGTCGCGCCCGGCGCGACCAGTAGACCGGCAGGATGTCGTCGAGCGCGTAGTCGCGAGCGTCGCCGCTGCCGACGACGAGGCGTGCCACCGGCGCGGTGGGAACTCCCGCGGACCTCAGCAGCGCGGCATACGCGGCGATCTGGAGCAGGGCGGGAACGCTCGCCGTGCGCGCGAGCTTGGTGTCGCTGACGAGCCAGCCCTCCGCGGTGCGCTCGAGGAAGTCGGCGTGACCGACGAACCCGCCGTCGAAGAACGTCGCCTGGTAGACGACCTCGGCGTCGGAGTGCAGCGCGTCGATCGTCTCGGCGTGGGCTCGTTCCAGCTCGAGGCGGCTGTACCCCGGCCGGCCGAACTGCACGACCCGACCACGGTGCTCCGCGACGAGCCGGCGCAGCTCGGCCTGCTCGTGCTCGTTGCCCAGCTCGATCACCCGGGCGGCCATGGGGTCGTCCGGCACCTCCAGGCGCGACGCCCGACCGAGGGCGACGTCGAGCTCGCGGACGAGCGCGAACTCGCACCCTGCGGCCGTGCGCAGCAGGTCGCTCGCGCTCAGAACGAGCCGACGGTCGTCGCCGAGGAGGAACATGCCCGAAACCTACCGACGCCCACCGACAGCCCTGCGCGCCCCGCCGTGGCGGGCCTCCGGCTCAGATCCAGCTCGGGAACCACATCCGCCAGCGCCACTGGTCGTACGGGATGGTCTCGGCGACGTAGACAGGGTGGAAGAACGCGAAGAGCGCCAGTGTCAGCACGAGGTATCCCCCCACGACGAGCCACCGGCGTCGCCACCGCTCCGGGTCGTCCTCGCGACGGCCCACCCAGAGCCCGAGGACGAAGGTGACGGCCAGCACGACCCACGGCTCGAACGCGACCGCGTAGAAGGTGAACGATGGCACCCGCCCGCCAGTCGCGGCGCACCAGCCACCACCAGGCGACGACGAGCAGCGCGAGCACGGCCACCCACCACAGCGTGACCGTGCCGATGGGGTTGATCGCCTGGGAGCACTGCTCGACGGTGCAGCCGTCCTCGCCCCGGGCCACCCCCTCGTAGTAGAAGGACGTGGGCCGGGTCTGCACGAGCCAGGACCACGGGTTCGACTCATAGGGATGCGGCGTCTCGAGCGTGGTGTTGAACCGGTACGCGTCCTGGTGGTAGACGACCCAGTTGCGCAGGACCGGAGGCAGCCACTGGACCCCCTCGCCGGGATGGAAGGTGTGCCACCGGCGGTGGTAGCCGACGTCCGTGAGATGTCCGTGAGGAACCAGCCCGTCCACGACAGGACGTAGACCACCACGGTGGTCCCGACGAGGGCGAGCGCCGCCCAGGGGCCGTCCATGAGGAGGCTCCCCTGCCCCCAGCGCCGGATGCCGGCCGCCCGCCGGGCCCCCATGTCCCACCAGACCGTCAGCAGGCCGAACGCTGCGACGAAGAACAGCCCCGACCACTTGGTCCCGGTGCACAGCCCCAGCGAGAGACCAGCCGCCCAGCGCCACGGCCGCCAGCCGAGCCAGGGTCCGCCCCCCTGGGGCCAGGTGCCACGGGGCAGGGCCCCGACCTTCACGGCGAGGATCTCCCGGCTCCGGTCGCGGTCGACGAGCAGCGCCGCGAACCCGCACAGGGCGAAGAACATGACGACGAGGTCGAGGATCCCCGTGCGCGACATGACGAAGTGCGAGCCCTCGAAGGCGATGAGGAACGCCGCCACGCACCCGAGCGCCGTCGACCCGAACATCCGCCTGGCCGCTCGGCCCACGACGAGGATCGAGAGGGTGCCGAGGAGGGCGACCGAGAAACGCCAGCCCCAGCCGGAGTCGACGCCGAGCAGGCCCTCCCCGGCGGCGATCACCCACTTGCCGACGGGCGGGTGGACGACCATGTCGCCGTTGACCGTGGAGAAGACGTTCGGGTTGCCACCGGTGAAGGCGTCGTCGGGCTTCTTCAGCGAGTCCAACACCCGCATCTCGACCCCGAAGCGGAGCAGCGAGTACCCCTGCTTGACGTAGTACGTCTCGTCGAAGACCAGGGCGTGCGGCCGATCCAGGTTCCAGAACCGGAGCACGCCACCCACGACGGCGATGGCAGCCGGTCCCAACCACCCCCAAAGCCGGTCCGTCGGCCGGTGCCCGAGCAGGCGTGCACGCAGCTCGTCGGTCCGGGTCACCGGGTCATCCTAGGTCGGTGACCGGGGCCGATCCCGGCGCCGGGGTGCGTGCGAGGATCGGCGCATGAGCGGCGGCGTCCTCGTCCTGGCAGCGACCCCGATCGGGGACTCCCGCGACGCGGCCCCGCGCCTCGCGGACGAGCTGCGCGCCGCCGACGTCGTCGCGGCCGAGGACACCCGCCGGCTGCGCCGCCTCTGCCGGGACCTCGACGTCACCCCGAGCGGCCGGGTCCTGTCCTTCCACGAGCACAACGAGGCCGAGCGAACTCCCGAGCTGGTCGAACGGCTGCGCGCGGGTGACCGGGTCCTCGTCGTGACGGATGCCGGGATGCCGTCGGTCTCCGACCCCGGCTACCGTCTGGTGCGCGCGGCGGTCGCCGTCGACATCCGGGTCACCGGCGTGCCGGGGCCCTCGGCGGTCCTTCTGGCCCTGGCCGTGTCCGGCCTCCCGGTCGACCGGTTCTGCTTCGAGGGATTCCTCCCGCGGCGTGCCGGTGAGCGGTCCGGCGCCCTCGGTGCGCTCGTGGCCGAGCCCCGGACGATGGTGTTCTTCGAGGCACCCCACCGGCTGGCGCGCACGTTGGAGTCCATGGTGCAGGTGTTCGGCGCCGACCGGCAGGGCGCGGTGTGCCGCGAGCTCACGAAGACGTACGAGGAGGTCCGCCGGGGGGCGCTCCACGAGCTGCTCGGCTGGACGTCGGACGGGGTGCGCGGAGAGGTCACCCTCGTCGTCGCCGGCGCCTCCGGCCCGGTCACCGACGTCGCCGGGCAGGTGGCCGGGATCCGCGAGAGGGTCGCCGCGGGCGAGCGGCTCAAGGACGTGAGCGCCGAGGTGGCGGCGGCGACCGGGTTGTCGAGGAAGGCGCTGTACGACGCCGTGGTCTCCAGGCCTCGCGGCCGACCCGAGCGGACGTGAGGCCGACCGGCATACCCGCAGGTAACGGGGCGAATCTCACATTGCACAGCGGTGGTCGCGGCCTCGCCCCGGTGGGTGCCCGCGACTACCCTGCCTTTCGTGGCCACAACGACTGCTCCCTCCCGTCCGGCGTCGGCCCGCCGCACCACCATCGCCCTGAAGGTCCTCATGGCGGTGACGGGGCTGGTGTTCGTCGGCTACCTGCTGTTGCACATGTACGGCAACCTCAAGGCGCTCAGCGGCGAGCAGGCGTTCAACGTCTACGCCGAGCACCTGCGGACCTTCGGGGAGCCGATCCTCCCCTACGGCGGGCTGCTCTGGATCGTGCGGGTCGTGCTCATCGTCAGTCTTGTCGGTCACGCCTACGCGGCGTTCGCGCTGTGGGCGCGTGCCGGCAACGCGCGCCGAACGAAGTATGCCGCCGGCAAGGCCGCGCTGCGCACTGCCTGGATGCGGTGGGGCGGGGTCTTCCTGCTGCTCTTCCTCGTCTGGCACCTCCTGCACTTCACCGTGGTGAAGATCTCGCCCAACGCCGACGCGACCGGCCCCGACGTGGTGAACAACCCCAACCGGCTGCTCGTCGCGAGCTTCCAGGTGTGGTGGATGACGCTCATCTACGTCCTCGCGATGATCGCCCTCGCCCTCCACCTCTCCCACGGCGTCTTCAGCGCCATGCAGACGCTCGGCTGGACCAACAGCGCGGCCTCCTACCGCCGCGCGACCATCGCGGACATGTGGAGGACCCGCCAGTTCGAGGCCGCACTGGTCAACCCGTCGAACCGGCGCAAGCTCGACGTCATCATGGTGGGCACCGGTCTCGCGGGCGCCTCGGGGGCGGCGACGCTCGGCGAGGCGGGGTACAACGTCAAGGTCTTCTGCTACCAGGACAGCCCGAGACGTGCGCACTCGATCGCGGCACAGGGGGGCATCAACGCCGCGAAGAACTACAAGGAGGACGGCGACTCGGTGTACCGCCTCTTCTACGACACCGTCAAGGGAGGCGACTACCGCGCTCGGGAGTCGAACGTGTACCGGCTCGCGGAGGTGAGCGCCAACATCATCGACCAGTGCGTGGCGCAGGGGGTGCCGTTCGCGCGCGAGTACGGGGGCCTCCTCGACAACCGTTCGTTCGGTGGTGTGCAGGTGTCACGCACCTTCTACGCGCGCGGCCAGACGGGGCAGCAGCTCCTCATCGGCGCGTACCAGGCGCTGGAGCGGCAGGTCGCCGAGGGCACTGTCCAGCAGTTCAGCCGGCACGAGATGCTCGAGCTCATCGTCGTCGACGGAAGGGCTCGGGGCATCATCGCCCGCGACCTCGTCACCGGCGCCATCGAGACCCACATCGCCGACGTCGTCGTGCTCGCCAGCGGCGGCTACGGCAACGTCTTCTACCTCTCGACGAACGCCATGGGCTCCAACGTCACCGCGACCTGGCGGGCCCACCGCAAGGGTGCCTACATGGCCAACCCGTGCTACACCCAGATCCACCCGACCTGCATCCCCGTGTCCGGCGAGCACCAGAGCAAGCTCACCCTGATGTCGGAGTCGCTGCGCAACGACGGCCGGATCTGGGTGCCGAAGAACCGCGAGGACTGCGACAAGGACCCCCGGGACATCCCCGAGGAGGACCGCGACTACTACCTGGAGCGGATCTACCCGAGCTTCGGCAACCTCGTGCCACGGGACATCGCGTCTCGGCAGGCGAAGAACGTGTGCGACGACGGACGGGGCGTCGGTCCCCTGGTGGGTGACTTCCGAAGGGGGGTCTACCTCGACTTCTCCGACGCCATCAAGCGCCTCGGCGCCGCGGCCGTGGAGGCGAAGTACGGCAACCTCTTCGACATGTACGCCCGGATCACGGGCGAGAACCCCTACCAGGTCCCCATGCGGATCTACCCCGCGGTGCACTACGTCATGGGCGGACTGTGGGTGGACTACGACCTCCAGTCCACGATCCCCGGCCTCTTCGTCACGGGGGAGGCCAACTTCTCCGACCACGGCGCCAACCGGCTCGGCGCCTCGGCGCTCATGCAGGGTCTGGCCGACGGCTACTTCGTCCTGCCCAACACGATCCGCGACTACCTCGCCCATGGTCCGTTCACACCTCTCGCGACCGACGACCCGGCCGTGGCCGAGGCGCGGGGCTCCGTCGAGCGCCGCACGGCGCGCCTCCTGGAGATCAACGGTGAGCGCAGTGTCGACTCCTTCCACAAGGAGCTCGGCATGATCATGTGGGAGTACTGCGGGATGGAGCGCACCGAGGAGGGGCTGCTCAAGGCCGTCGACCTCATTCGCGGTCTGCGCGAGGAGTTCTGGCGCAACGTCCGTGTGCTCGGGTCGGCCGACACCCTCAACCAGAGCCTCGAGAAGGCCGGCCGCGTCGCCGACTTCCTCGAGCTCGGAGAGCTCATGTGCATCGACGCCCTGCACCGACGGGAGTCGTGCGGCGGTCACTTCCGCGCGGAGTCGCAGACCGAGGACGGGGAGGCCATGCGCAACGACGACGACTTCCTCTACGTCGCGGCGTGGGAGTTCCGAGGTGGGGAGGGGGACGGCGAGATGGGGACGCCGGTCCTGCACAAGGAGGACCTCGTCTACGACGCCGTCGAGCTGAAGCAGCGGAGCTACAAGTGACACGCCGGCGGCTCCGCCCCCCGCGCCCGCACGACGGTCGACGACCGTCCACGACGCAAGGATCGAGCGCATGAACCTCACGCTGAGGATCTGGCGGCAGGCAGGTCCTCGCCACAAGGGCGAGCTGAGAACGTACAAGGTCAAGGACATCAGCCCCGACATGAGCTTCCTCGAGATGCTCGACGTGCTCAACGAGCAGCTCAATGCCGCCGGTGAGGAGCCCATCGCCTTCGACTCCGACTGTCGTGAGGGCATCTGCGGCACCTGTGGCCTGATGATCTCCGGCGAGGCCCACGGGCCGGAGAAGACGACGACCTGTCAGCTGCACATGCGCAGCTTCTCCGACGGCGAGGTCATCACGATCGAGCCGTGGCGCGCGAACGCCTTCCCCGTCATCAAGGACCTCGTCGTCGACCGCGGCGCGTTCGACCGGATCATCCAGGCCGGCGGCTACATCTCCGTCAACACCGGGTCCGCTCCTGACGCCCACGCGACCCCCGTGCCCAAGCGGAATGCCGACCGTGCGTTCCAGGCGGCCGAGTGCATCCAGTGCGGGGCCTGCGTGGCCGCCTGTCCCAACGCCAGCGCCATGCTCTTCCTCGGCTCGAAGGTCACCCACCTCGCCGAGCTGCCCCAGGGCCAGCCGGAGCGCATGGCGAGGGTCGTCAAGATGGTCGACCAGCACGACGCCGAGGGCTTCGGTGGGTGCACGAACGTCGGAGCGTGCTCGCAGGCATGCCCCAAGGGCATCCCGCAGGACGTCATCTCCACGCTGAACTTCGACCTGCGTACCGCGCTCCGCGGCAACCGCTGATCGCCCACCTGCCGGGTCTGCTCAGAGCCAGTCGAGCCGGTCCCTGAGCAGCGCGTACCCGACGAAGGCGACGACGTCCAGGACGGTGTGGGCGACGACGAGCGGCATGACGCGTCGGGTGCGCGTGTACACCCACCCGAAGACGAGCCCCATGACGAGGTTGCCGACGAAGCCGCCGAACCCCTGGTACAGGTGGTAGCAGCCGCGGACCACGGCGCTCGTGATGATGACCTGCCAGGTGCCCCAACCCGCCTGACCCCACCGGCGGAAGAGGTAACCCACCATGACCACCTCCTCGAGCACGGCGTTCTGGGTCGCTGCGAGCACCAGCACCGGCACGGTCCACCACGCCTCGGTGAGGTTGCTCGCCGCCACCGTCGTGTTGAGGTCGAGGGCCTTGGCCAACGCGTAGAGGCCGAGACCCGGGATGCCGATCGCCGCGGCGAGGAGTGCACCGCGAAGAAGGTCCTGGCCCGGTCGGCGGAGGTCGAAGCCCATCCGGTGGCGGGCGTCGGGGTCGCCGCGCTGCAGGAGGTGCAGCGCCAGCACCACGGGCACGAGGGCGAGGACGATGCCGGTGAGCTGGTAGGCGAGGTCGAGCCAGGGTCGGTCGGGGGTGACCGACGTGTTCAACGCGGATGTCTGACGAGCGAGCGACTCGGCGCGGGTCAGCCGGTCGACGATCCGCAGCAGGGACCAGATCGCCGAGGCGCCCAGGGAGACGCCGAGAACCAGCAGGGTCTCGGTGAGGTGCTGGCGCCGCATGCCGGACAGGGTATGCCGCTGCTCAGGCTCGCCCGCCGGGCCCGGCGACGCGCGGCCCGCGTAAGCCCTTGCCGGCCCGCGCCGGCCGTGAGCCGTTCGCCGCCACGCGTGTGGGCCCTCACCTCCACGGCTGGCGGGCCGCAGCGACCTACGATGGCGGTCGGGTGGCGGCGAAGGAGAGGGCCGAACGATGACCGCGTGCCGACGGGCCGCTGCACTGATCGCGCTCATGGCGTGCACCGCGGTGTCGGGCTGCTCCGGCGACGACGAGCCGGCGGAGGCGTCGACGCGCCCGACGGTCACCGACTCGACAGGCACGTCCGCGGCACCGAGCGCGTCGGCGACACCCACCGAGCCGATGGGTCCGACGGTGGCAGAGGTGTTCCGAACGGCCCGTGCCGCGGCACTGTCCGCGGGGTCCGGACACGTGACGGGCACCGTGCGCTACGAGGGCGAGCCGCTGAAGATCGACGTCGAGGGGGTCGCCGACGGCGCCAACCAGACGGTGTTCATCACGACCGAGGCAGGCGGCACGTCGGAGGTCGTCATGGTCGACGGCCGCTACTGGCTCGGGGGTGACGAGGCGTTCTGGGCGCACCAGACCGGGGACCCGACTGCCGGCCGCGCCATGGTGGGCAAGTACGTCCCCATCGCGGAGTCCGACGCGACCGAGCTCGGGGCGTACACGCTGCGGGGCATCCTCACCGACTACTTCCAGCGCCCCGAGGTGACCGCCCTGGAGTCGGACGCGACCGAAGCGGTGGAGACGGACCTCGACGGCCGGCCGGCATACCTCTTGGGCCATGAGGGCGGGCCGCGCCTCTGGGTTGCGGCCGACGGGAACGGCACGGTGCTCCGGGCGGTGGGGCCGACGAGTGCGCCCTCGGACCTGGTGTTCCGGAGCTGGGGACGCGCGAGGACCTTCACGCCGCCGCCGGCGTCGGTGGTGGTGGAGGGCTGAGTCCAGCGGGAACGATCCCGACCGGCAGACGACGGGCTGCGCCGAATGCGAACTACGTGGGGCTGTACGCCTGCTCGCGGCGGCGGCGCCATCGCCTGACCCGCAGCCACATCCAGATGAGGACCCACGCGAGGAGGGCCAGCGCGACGATGACGAGGAGCGGCGCGAGGATCGCGATGAGGGACAGGCCGATCGATGCGCCGTCCTCCACGGTCGAGACGACGGGCGCGCCCGCGCCGACCGTCCCCGCGTTGATGACCGGGCGGGCAGCCATCTTCCCCGTGTGGACCAGCCCGGAGACGATCACCCCGAGCACGACGGAGAACCAGGCGTTCTCCTCCATCCACGCCGAGTTGTCGAGCTCGGACGCGGCTGTCGACGCCGCGAAGATGAGACCGCCCACGGCGGGCCGGATGAAGGTCTGGATGGTGTCGTTCACGGTGTCGACGGCGGGGATCTTGTCGAGGACCACCTCGGTGGCGAGAAGCACGGAGCAGATGGCGATGGCCCAGTTGCTCTCGATCCACGCGTAGCCGGTCGGCAGCACGATGTAGTCCGTGAAGCGGGCGACGAGCGCCACGAGGAGGAACGGGATGTAGGCGTTGAGACCGGCCGCGGCGGACAGGCCCATCCCCGTGAGCGCAGCGAGCACGGCGATCCCTCCTTCCAACCGACGACGAGGCGATGCGGTCGTGCCGACGTGACGGGCGGCCCCCCGAGCGTAGTCCGGCTCGTCGGTCCCCGGGTCCGTCCGAGCAGGGTTCGGCGCCACCTAGGATCAGGGGCCATGAAGGTCCTCTCCGCCGTCGCGTGGCCCTACGCCAACGGGCCGCGCCACCTCGGTCACGTCGCCGGCTTCGGCGTCCCGTCCGACGTCTTCAGCCGCTACATGCGGATGGCGGGGCACGACGTGCTCATGGTGAGCGGCTCCGACGAGCACGGCACGCCGATCCTCGTCCTCGCCGACCAGGCGCAGCTCTCCCCGCGGGAGTTCGTCGACACCAACCACGCCGTCATCGCCGGCGAGCTCACCGACCTCGGCTGCTCCTACGACCTCTACACGCGGACCACGACCGCCAACCACTACGGCGTCGCGCAGGAGCTCTTCACCCAGGTCTGGCGCAACGGCTACATGGTCGAGCAGACGACGCAGGGCGCCATCTCGCCGTCCACCGGTCGCACTCTCCCCGACCGCTACATCGAGGGCACGTGTCCTATCTGCGGTTACGGCGAGGCGCGAGGCGACCAGTGCGACAACTGCGGGAACCAGCTCGACCCGACCGACCTCATCGACCCGCGGAGCCGGATCAACGGTGAGACACCGGAGTTCGTCGAGACCCAGCACTTCCTCCTCGACCTGCCCGCCCTCGCCGATGCGCTGCGCGAGTGGCTCGAGGAGCGTGAGGCGTCGGGCACCTGGCGGCCCAACGTCATCCGGTTCAGCCTCAACATCCTCGACGACATCCGGCCGCGGGCGATGACCCGGGACATCGACTGGGGCATCCCCGTGCCGCTCGACGGCTGGCGGGACAACCCGGCCAAGCGCCTGTACGTGTGGTTCGACGCCGTTGTCGGCTACCTGTCCGCCTCGATCGAGTGGGCCCGTCGCACCGGCGACGCCGACCGCTGGCGGGAGTGGTGGAACGACCCGCAGGCCCTCTCCTACTACTTCATGGGCAAGGACAACATCACCTTCCACTCCCAGATCTGGCCGGCCGAGCTGCTCGGGTATGCCGGGAAGGGCAGCAAGGGCGGTGAGCCGGGCGACTACGGCGAGCTCAACCTGCCCACCGAGGTCGTCTCGAGCGAGTACCTGACGATGGAGGGCAGGCAGTTCTCCACCTCCCGTGGTTACACCATCCTCGTGCGTGACGTCCTGGACCGCTACGGCCCGGACGGCATCCGGTACTTCATCTGTGCTGCCGGGCCGGAGAGCCAGGACGCGAACTTCACGTGGAAGGAGTTCGTGCAGCGCAACAACTCCGAGCTCGTGGCGGGCTGGGGCAACCTCGTGTCCAGGACGGCTGCCATGGTCGCGAGGAGCTTCGGGGAGATCCCGGCGCCGGGGACGCTCGAGCCCGTCGTGCCCGGAGTACACCGTGGGCGACCTCCTCGAACGTCACCGGCAGAAGGCCGCCGTTGCCGAGGCGATGCGGGTCGTCGCGGAGGTCAACGCCTACGTGTCGCGCACAGAGCCGTTCAAGCTCAAGGGCGACGAGCAGCGGGAGCGCCTCGCGACGGTGCTCCACACGCTCGTGCAGTGCGTGTCGGACCTCAACACGATGCTCGCGCCGTTCCTCCCGCACGCCTCCAACCGCGTGCACTCCGTGCTCGGGGGTGCTGGCGAGCTCAGCCCCATGCCGCGCCTCGAGACGGTGCGCGGACTGGACGACGGCGACGAGGGTCGCACCTACCCGGTCATCACGGGCGACTACTCGACGACACCACGATGGGAGTCACGTCCCGTCGTGGTCGGCACCCCCATCAGCAAGCCGCTGCCCGTCTTCACCAAGCTCGACGAGTCGGTGGTCGACGAGGAGCTCGCCCGGGCGGCAGGTCAGTGAGCCGGTGACCTCGCAGCCGATCCGACGTGGCGTCCCGGAACCGCCCGACCCCCTGCCGATTCCCGTGGTGGACAACCACACTCACCTCGACATCAGCCGGAACGGCGTGGACATCGGCGTCGAGGACCTCCGTCCGGTCCTCGTGGAGGCGGCATCCGTCGGCGTAGACCGCGTCGTCCAGATCGGGTGCGACCTCTCCGGTGCCGAGTTCGCCGTCGCCGCGTCGGAACGGTATGCCGGTGTGGTCGCCGGCGTCGCACTGCACCCCAACGAGGTGCCGGCACTCGCCGACAGCGGGCGGCTCGACGCGGCATACGGCGAGATCGAGCGGCTTGCGGGTCACCCGCGGGTGCGGGTGGTGGGGGAGACCGGACTCGACTACTTCCGGACCGGTCCGGCCGGCGTGCCGGCGCAGCAGGAGTCGTTCCGCTGGCACATCGCCCTCGCGAAGCGGCTGGACAAGGTCCTGCAGGTCCATGACCGCGACAGCCATGACGACGTGCTGCGAGTGCTCGCGGAGGAGGGGGCGCCTGCGAGCACGGTCCTGCACTGCTTCAGTGGCGGTCCCGAGATGGCACGTCAGTGCGTCGAGCGGGGGTACCACCTCTCCTTCAGCGGCACCGTGACGTTCAAGGGCGCCACGTCGCTGCGCGACGCACTCGCCGTCACTCCGCTGGAGCTGCTCCTCGTCGAGACCGACGCGCCGTACCTCACTCCTCACCCCTGGCGTGGCGCTCCCAACGCTCCCGCCCTCGTGCCGTTGACCGTGCGAGCGATGGCCTCCGTGCTGGGCGTGGCGGTGCCGACGCTGTGCGAGGCGCTGAGCGAGAACGCGGAGCGTCTCTACGGCCCCTGGTGAGGTCCAGCCGCCCCGGCGTGACGTACCTCTCGTTCCGGGTGCGGCTGGTGGTACAGGAGGGGCCGATGCAGCGTTTCAGGCCGAGACGCACCGTTCCGGAGATTTGATCCGGGCAGTGCGCTCATGCACAGTGGAGGGAATGGCCGGGGCCGGTTTCGCCTCGGACGACACGTGTGACCGCCCTTGCGCCACAGCCGCCGCGGGGGGATCGGTTCGCACGCAGGAGCATCCGTGATGCCCTGGCCGTGCATGATGGCTGCGTTCGACGCTGGTGCCCGGAGAGCACGACCCAGGAGCATGTGTGCAGTTCTCCCTTCCCCTTCGTCATGCCGCCCAAGGCCTGGCCGCGCTCGTCGTGGCCGTCGGGTCGGTCGGCGTGGCCCACTACGACAAGGCCGTCGAGGTCTCGGTCGACGGAAAGCCCACCTCGGTCCACGTCTTCGGGTCGACCGTCGCCGACGTCCTCGAGAAGCAGGACATCGCGGTCGGCGAGCACGACGTCGTCGTCCCCTCCCTCTCCTCACCGGTCGCCGACGGTGATCGTGTCTCCGTGAGGTACGGCCGCCAGCTGACGGTCAACGTCGACGGCGCGACCCGCACCTACTGGACGACCGCGCTGACCGTCGACGAGGCGCTCACCGACCTCGGCATCCGAGCAGACGGGGCGGTCCTCTCCGCCTCGCGGTCCCAGCGGCTGGGCCGCCAGGGGCTCGCCGTCTCGTTGACGACGCCGAAGAAGGTGACCGTCGTCGCGGACGGTCGGTCTCGCACGGTGACCTCCATCAACCCCAAGGTCTCCGGGGTCCTGGCCGAGCTCGACCTCAGCCGTAGCGCCCGGGACATCGTCACCCCGTCCCTGGACGCCCCGCTCACCGCGGGAATGACGATCGTCGTCAAGCGGGTCGTCGTCAAGAAGGAGACGGCCACCGAGGCGATCCCCTACGCGACGACGAAGCAGAAGGACTCCTCGCTGTACGAGGGGCAGACCACGGTCGTCACCCCGGGCAAGGCCGGCAAGAAGACCGTCGTCCGCGAGGTGACCTACGTCGACGGCAAGAAGACGAGGGCCAAGGTCCTGTCCTCGACGACGCTCTCCCGGCCGACCGCGGCCGTCGTCAGGGTGGGCACGAGGGAGCGTCCTGCTGCGACCTCGGCGGGCGACACCTCCGGCGCCGGCATCAACCTCGCGAACGCCGCGATGTGGGACCGGATCGCCGAGTGCGAGTCCGGTGGCAACTGGAGCATCAACACCGGCAACGGCTACTACGGCGGGTTGCAGTTCGCGACCGCGTCCTGGCTCGCCAACGGTGGTGACGACTTCGCCCCGCGCGCCGACCTGGCGTCGCGCGCCGAGCAGATCACCGTCGCGAACCGGTACTACGCCAAGGCAGGGCTCTCGCCCTGGGGCTGCGCGCACGCAGCCTGACGTACTGCGAGCACCGAACGAGGCCCCGGACCGCAAGGTCCGGGGCCTCGCGGTGTCGGAGGGCACCTCGTCGTCGTCGTTATGGTGAGCGCATGACCGACGGCTCCGACGCCTCGCTCCTCGGGGCCGCGGAGGTCCGGGAGATCGCCGCGCGACACGGCATCCGGCCGACCAAGACCCGGGGGCAGAACTTCGTCGTCGACGGCAACACCGTTCGGCGCATCGTCCGGGTGGCCGGTGTGGGCGCCGGCGACACCGTCGTCGAGGTGGGCCCTGGCCTGGGGTCGCTGACGCTCGCCCTCCTCCCGGTCGTCGAGCGTGTCGTGGCGATCGAGGTGGACCCGACCCTCGCCCGCGCCCTGCCGGGGACCGTGGCCGCGCACGCGCCGTCGCTCGCCGACCGTCTGGAGGTCGTGCAGGCCGATGCGCTCGCGGTGTCGAGCCTTCCGGGTCCGGCCCCCACTGCGCTCGTCGCGAACCTTCCCTACAACGTGTCCGTGCCGGTCGTCCTGCGCTTCCTCGAGCACTTCCCGACGCTGAGGACGCTCCTGGTCATGGTGCAGATGGAGGTCGCCGAGCGTCTTGCGGCTCCACCCGGCTCCCGGACCTACGGCGTCCCCAGTGTCAAGGCCGCGTGGTACGCCGACGTCCGGCTCGCCGGTTCGGTCTCGCGCAGCGTGTTCTGGCCGCTGCCCAACGTGGACTCGGGCCTCGTGGCCCTTCGCCGGCGTCCGCCCCCGAGCACCACGGCCAGCCGGGAGCAGGTGTTCGCCTGCGTCGACGCGGCGTTCGCCCAGCGGCGCAAGACCCTGCGGGCAGCTCTCGCCACGTGGGCGGGGTCACCGGCACGGGCGGAGACCGCCCTGCTGGCGGCGGGGATCGACCCGCGAACGCGCGGCGAGCAGCTCGACGTCGCGGCGTTCGCAGCCGTGGCGGCGGCCACGTTCCAGCCAGCGTCGGGGTCGCCGGCGGCTGGCTAGTGTGGGCGCATGACCGCCGCCCCTCTCGCGCCCGGCCCCGTGACGGTGCGCGTCCCGGCGAAGGTCAACCTCGAGCTGCTCGTCGGACCTCGCCGCGAGGACGGCTACCACGCGTTGTCGACGGTCTTCCACGCGGTGGGCCTCTACGACGACGTGACCGTCTCGGTGGCCGACGGCTGGGGGATCAGCGTCTCGGGCCTCCTGGCCGACGCCGTGCCCACCGACGGCAACAACCTCGCGATGCGTGCGGCCCGGCTGGTCGAGAGCCGCTTCGACGTCGAGCCCGTGCACATCAGCATCCGCAAGGGCATTCCGGTGGGTGGCGGGATGGCCGGCGGCTCCGCCGACGCCGCCGCGACGCTCGTGGGTCTCGACCACCTGTGGGACCTCGACCTCGACCGCGAGGCCATCGAGGAGCTCGGGGCGGAGCTGGGAAGTGACGTGCCGTTCCTCGTCGCCGGCGGGACGGCGATGGGCAGCGGACGCGGCGAGCTGCTCGCCCCCGTGCTGGCACGGGGGACCTACCACTGGGTCTTCGCACTCTCCGACGACGGCTTGTCCACCCCCGCGGTGTATGCCGAGTGCGACCGGCTGCGGGGGAGTGCCACGGTGCCCGAGCCGCTGCCCAACCCCGCCCTCATGAGCGCCCTGCGCAGCGGCGACCCGCACGAGCTGGCCCCACAGCTCGCGAACGACCTCCAGGACGCGGCGCTGTCCCTGCGACCGGACCTGGGCGAGGTGCTCTCGGCAGGGATGGAGTACGGCGCGCTGGGCGGGATGGTGTCCGGCTCGGGGCCGACCGTCGCCTTCCTCGTCGAGGACAACGAGGCCGGGATCGACCTCGCCGTGGCGCTGACGGCGAGCGGTGTGGTGCGCGACGTCCGGCGGGCCAACGGTCCGGTGCACGGCGCCCATGTCATCCACCACCGGGTCGACTAGTGGCCAACCTCGTCTCCGTCGAGCGCGCGTCCGTCGCGCTCGGCATCGCCCAGGTGCTCGACGCCGTGTCACTCGGGGTCGGCGGCGGCGACCGCATCGGCGTGGTGGGCCGCAACGGCGGCGGCAAGACCACCCTGCTCCGCGTCCTCGCCGGGGACCTCCCGGTCGACTCGGGCAGGGTCGCTCGCCTGGGCAGCCTGACCGCGGGGATGCTCACCCAGGACGACGAGCTCGACCCGTTGGCCACGGTGAGGACGACGGTGCTCGGTGAGCTGCCGGAGCATGTCTGGGCCTCGGACCCTCGGGTCCGAGACGTCCTCGCCGGTCTCCTCGGTGGCACCGACGCCCCGGCCGTCGGTGGCCTGTCCGCCCCCGTGGGTCCCCTCTCCGGCGGTGAGCGGCGTCGGGTCGCCCTCGCAGCCCTGCTCGTCGCGTCCCCCACCCTGCTCCTCCTCGACGAGCCCACGAACCACCTCGACGTCGAGGGCGTCGCGTGGCTCGCCGAGCACCTCGTCACCCGCTACGGCCGTCCGGACAACGCGGTGGTCGCGATCACGCACGACCGGTGGTTCCTCGACGCGATCGCGACGCAGACGTGGGAGGTCGGGTCGGGGACCGTCCACGCCTACGACGGCGGGTACGCCGCCTTCGTGCTCGCGAAGGCGGAACGCGAGCGGATGGCCGGACTGACCTCGGAACGCCGGGACAACCTGCTGCGCAAGGAGCTCGCCTGGTTGCGCCGCGGCCCGCCCGCTCGCACGACCAAGCCGAAGTTCAGGATCGACGCCGCCAACGCGCTCATCGCCGACGAGCCGCCGCCCCGCGACGACGTCGAGCTCGTGCGCTTCGCCACGACGAGGCTCGGCAAGGACGTCGTCGACCTGGTCGACGTCCGCGTGGTGGCGGGCGACCGCGTGCTCCTCGACCGCGTCACGTGGCGCCTGGCACCCGGGGAGCGCACGGGTGTCATCGGCGTCAACGGCTCGGGCAAGTCGACACTCCTGCGAGCGATCGCCGGGGAGATCCCGCTCGCTGCCGGAAAGCGGAAGGTCGGGGTCACCGTCCGGCTGGCCATGCTCTCCCAGGAGGTCCGTGAGCTGGAGGCCTGGGGGGAGCGCCGGGTCATCGAGGCGGTCGAGGGCGTCCGCTCGGTGGTGCGGCTCGGAAGGAAGGAGCTCACGGCATCCCAGCTCGCGCAGCGGCTCGGGTTCTCCGGCTCGCGGCAGCAGACCCGCGTGGGTGACCTCTCCGGCGGCGAGCGGCGGCGGCTCCAGCTCACCAGGCTCCTCATGGACGAGCCCAACGTCCTCCTCCTCGACGAGCCCACGAACGACTTGGACATCGAGACGCTCACCTCCCTCGAGGACCTCCTCGACGGCTGGGCCGGGACCCTCGTGGTCGTCTCGCACGACCGCTACCTGCTCGAGCGGGTCTGTGACCGGCAGGTCGCCCTCCTCGGCGACGGGCGGCTGCGCGAGCTTCCCGGCGGGGTCGCCGAGTACCTCCGCCTGCGGGTCACCGCCGAGCACCGGGACGGGGGGCGGTATGCCGGTCCTGCGCCGTTCGATGCCGCCGGGTCCGCTGCGGCGGCCGGGGGCGCGCCCGGGTCGGCGGCGTCCGGGGTGGAGGGCCGGACACCGGCCGAGGCCAGGGACGCGCGCAAGACGATGGCGCGCGTCGAGAAGCAGCTCACTCGGCTCGCCGAGCGCGAGGAGCGCCTCCACGCGTCCATGCTCGCAGCGGCGACGGACCACGCACGGGTGCTGGGCCTCAACCGCGAGCTCCGCGAGATCGTCGACGAGCGAGAGGCGCTCGAGCTCCAGTGGCTTGAGGCCGCAGAGCTCGCCGGCTGACCCGGCCTCGGCCGCTGCTGGTGGTCAGGGGCCGATCGTCCCTGTGCTGCGGTTGTCGAGGGACGACCACTCCTCTGCCCCGTTACCGGATCTTCGCCAGGAGGGGCTCTGGACTGACGGGGTGGGTCTGGGTGCGCCGAGCCGCCAAGCGGGCAGCCTGGGCCCGCACCAGGGCGGGACCACGGGTCCACGCGAGCCAGTACGCGATCCCCGCCACCAGACCCGCGGCGAAGGCGAGCCAGGGGGTCGCGCTCATCCACGGGACGACCTGCCAGTGGGCGACGTAGACGTAGAGCGAGCTGGCGGCGAGCACGTGCAGCGCCGGGACGGTGGCGCGGGGCACCCGCAGGGTCGGCACCCAGAGCACGAGGAGCACCGCCGCGAGGGTCAGCAGGTCGCGCCGTGGGTTCCCGGAGAAGGTGCCGACCGTGGGCACGGCGACGAGCGTGACGAGAAGCCGTTGTCGAACGTCCCTGGCCTTCGCGGCGGCCCAGCCGAGGCAGAAGAGCCACGAGACGACGAGCGCGGAGCCCTGCATGTGGGGGACCGGCGGATGCACGAGGCCTTGCCACGACAGCATCCCGAGCCCCGCCAGCCCGAGCGGCAGGAGCACGGGAGCCCTCCTCTCGAGGGCGTCCCCCCACGGCGTCGCCCCCACGAGGGCCCAGCAGCACGAAGACCGCGGACTCGATGAACCAGAACCGCCAGTCGGGGCCCAGCCGTTCCTCCCCGAAGACCCAGTTGACCAGGCCCAGCGTGGAGATGGCGTACTGCCCGAGCAGCAGGTGGGCACCGACGATGACGACGAGAGCGGGCGCGGCGACGCGGCGCACCGCGACGAGCAGTCCGCGGACCCGCTCCGGGCGGGGGGCCTCCGTCAGCCGGAACCGCGCCAGGTTCCAGCCGACGAGGACCAGCAGCGCATGGGCCGTGCCCTGGAGGCGGAACGCGTGGGCGTGCGTCCCGACGATGAGGAGGATCGCCACCGCGCGCAGCACGACGCTGGTCTCCACGGACCGGGTCAGCACGCGCCCGGCGAACCATGCGCGGTGGCGCGGCCCGGGGTCGGCTTCTGCTGCTCCGGCGAGCGCCTCGAGGCGAGCCACGCTGAGGAGGTGCCAGTCGGCCGGAAGGTGGCCCAGCCGCTCCTCCACGTGGAGGGAGACCTCGACGTACGAGAGGGAGTCACCCCCGAGCGAGGTGAACGAGTCCTCCGGTGCCACGGCGTCGCGACCGAGCAGCACGGCATACCGCTCGGCCAACCCGCCGGTGAGGGGCGCCTGAGGCGACGCCGGTGGCGAGTCCACGGCCACCAGACGGGCGAGAGCGGCGTAGTCGACCTTGCCGCTCGCCAGCCGAGGCAGCTGGGAGAGCCCGAGGTCGCGCACGTGGATGGCGCGCACGCAACGGTGGGGGAGACCGGCGAGACGTGCCGCAGTGGCCGACACGTCGCCGGCGGGCGGGATGCCGTCGGTGCAGGCGACCAGCGTCGCCCCCCCGTCGAGGCACCGCACGTCGTGTCCTCGGGCCCGCAGGCCGCGCTCGACGTGGTCGAGGTCGACCCGGTGGCCGAGCACCTTGGCCACCCGGGACCGGCGGCCGGTGACCTCGAGCAGACCGGCCTCGGTCCAGCGGCCGAGGTCACCGGTGTGCAGGCGGTCGACGGTGCGTCCGAGGGCGAGGTCGGCCGGGTCGTCGGCGTAACCGAGCATGACGTTCGGGCCGGAGTAGACGATCTCCCCGTCGACGATGTCGACGTGGCCTCCCGGCACCGGGACGCCGACCGTGCCGGGGTGCTCGGCTGCACGGTCCGGCGGAAGGTAGGTCATGCGCGCGGTCGCCTCGGTCTGGCCGTACATGACGAACAGGTCCCATCCCCGGCGACGACCCAGCTCGGCGAGGGAGACCACGCGGTGGGGGTCGACGCGCCCCCCGGCCTGGGTGACGGTGCGCAGGTGTGGAAGGTCGAGATCGGCGAACCCCCTCCGCTCGAGGAGGTCGAACGAGTGCGGCACGCCGGCGAGGGTGGTCACCCCGGACCGACGGGCCAGGTCCCAGAAGCACGGGTCTGCGACGGAGAGGTCGGTGAGCACGACCGAGGCACCGGCGAGCAGGTGACTGTGGACGACGCTCAGGCCGTAGCAGTAGTGCAGGGGCAGGCTCGTCACCGCACGATCCGTGGGGCGGACGGCGAGGTAGTCCGCGATCGCCCGGGCGTTGCTCGCGAGGTTGTCCCAGGAGAGGCGGACCAGGCGGGGTGACCCGCTGGAGCCGCTCGTGCTCATGAGCAGCGCGAGGTCGGGGTGCAGCGAGTGTCGTGCCGCGTGGCGTCGCACCTCGACCTGACCGGCCGGGTCGATGACGACATCGGGGTCCCAGGCGGCTGCGATGGCGTCCGCTGCGGCCCCCGGCCCCGGGGTGAGGAGCACCGGATGTCCTGCGCTGTGGGCGGCGAGGTACCCGACGAGGGTTCCGAGGCCGTTGGTGCCCTGGACCTGGACGAGCCTCCGCTCGCCCGCGAGCTGCGTCGCCGTGTCGGCAACGAGGTCGGCCAGCTCCGCCCGGCTCAGGGTTCGCAGCTCCCCGTCCTGGAGCATGTGGACGGCAGGCCCCTCGGCGTCGCCGGGGAGGTCGCCCAGCCAGCCGCCGACCCAGGAGGTCGACGTCGGGGCGGTCAGGGCGGGCGGCACCCGTCGAGAGTAGAAGTAAGGGTCGCCTAACTTCAAGCCCGGCGCATGATCTCCCCGACAGCCTCGGTCGCGACTGGGTCAGCCCTCGCCCTCGAACGGTCGCAGCAGCCGCCGGAGCAGGTGCGCCAGCTCCTCGCGCTCCTGTGCCGCGAGGTCGGCGAGCAACGCCCGCTCGTGGCTCAGCAGGTCGGCGAGCGCGTCGTCGACCACCCCCACACCGGCGGGGGTGAGCCTGACGAGGACGCCCCGACGGTCGCCGGGGTCGGGGTGCCGCTCGACGAACCCGCGCGTCGCGAGCCGGTCGACCCGGTTCGTCATGGTGCCGCTCGTGACGAGCGTCTCGGTGACGAGCTGGCCGGGGCTCAGCTCGTAGGGGTGTCCGGCGCGACGCAGTGCGGAGAGGACGTCGAACTCCCAGCCGTCCAGGCCGTGGTCCGCGAAGGCGGTGCCACGGGCCAGGTCGAGGCGGCGCGCGAGCCGAGAGACGCGGGACAACACCTCGAGGGGCTCGACGTCCAGGTCGGGTCGCTCACGCCGCCACGCGGAGACGATACGGTCGACATCGTCAGCGGGCACGGACCGACTCTACTGCTCGTCAAGTTTCTCGATGTCAAGGTAGCTGTGGTGCTCGGCCCACTGGACGTGGTGGCCGGGCCTGCCTCGAGCCCGACCGCCACGAGGAGCCACCCGGCATCCGGAGGCGCCGGCCCGACCAGGAGGACGAGATGACCGAGCACGCGACCTGGGACCCCACGGCATACGCGAGGTTCTCGGCCGAGCGCAGTCGACCGCTCGCCGACCTCGTCGCCCAGGTGCGCACCGACGACCCGGTCCTCGTGGTCGACCTCGGCTGCGGCCACGGCCCCGCGACCCTGATGCTGGCCGAGCTGTGGCCGAAGGCACGGATCGTCGGTGTGGACGCGTCCGAGGCGATGCTCGAGGCGGCCCGCGAGCGGGACGGGCACGGCCGGGTCGAGTGGGTGCAGTCGGACCTGCGGGAGTGGGACCCGGCCTCGCTGGGCCAGGCGCCCGACGTGATCGTGACGAGCTCGACCCTCCAGTGGGTGCCCGGTCACCTGGACCTGCTGGACGCGTGGGTCGCCTCGCTCGGCGACGGGGGCTGGCTTGCCCTCCAGGTGCCGGGGAACTTCGACGCGCCCAGCCACCGGCTCATGCGAGAGACGGCCGAGCGCCACGAGCGAGCCGGCGAGCTCACCGCCGCACTCGACCTCCCGGCCGTGGGAGAGCCGGCCACCTACCTGCGCTACCTGGCGCGACTGGGGTGCGAGGTCGACGCGTGGGAGACGACGTATCTCCATGTGCTCGACCCCGCAGGCGAGGACGAGAATCCGGTGTTGAGCTGGGTCACGGCAACGGCCCTGCGTCCCGTGCTCGACATCCTCACCGACGCCCAGGAGCGGGCCTCGTTCGTCACCCCGTATGCCGAGCAGCTCGCGGAGGCCTACCCGCGCACGCCGGTCGGGGTGCTCTTCCCGTTCCGCCGAGTCTTCGCGGTGGCCCGCAAGGTAGCGCCGCGCGGGGCCGCGTGACCCTGCTCCGGTCGCGCGGCTGAGTTGGCCGCGCCGTCGGCGGAGGAGCCTGCGGTTCAGCGTGTGTCGGTGGTGAGCGTCGGCTTCGCCTCGAGACCGGTGAGGCCGTTCCAGGCGAGGTTGACGACGTGTGCCGCCACCTCGTGCTTCTTGAACTTGCGGGAGTCGAGCCACCACTGACCGGTGAGGGCGATCATCCCCACGAGCATCTGCGCGTACATCGGGGCGGCCTTGGGGTCGAGCTTGTGGTTCTTGAACTCTGCCGCGAGGATGTGCTCGACCTGGCTGGCGATGTCGCTCATGAGACTCGCGAAGGACCCGGTCGCCTGCCCGGCGGGGCTGTCGCGCACGAGGATCCGGAACCCGTCGGTCGAGGTCTCGACGTAGTCGAGCAACGCGAGGGCCGCGCGCTCGATCGTCTCCCGGGAGCCGCCGCCAGACGTGAGCGCTCCCTGCACCGCATTGAGCAGCCCCTCGATCTCTCGGTCGACGACGACGGCGTAGAGGCCTTCCTTGCCGCCGAAGTGCTCGTACACAACCGGTTTGGACACGCCCGCCGACGCCGCGATCTCCTCGATGGTGGCGCCCTCGAAACCCCGGTCGGCGAAGTGCTTCCGCCCGATACCGATGAGCTGCTCCCGTCGCTCTCGGCCGGTCATCCGGGAACGCGCTGCACGGGACGGCTTGACGGTCGAGGGGTCGGTCACCCCGCCATTGTGCCCGTGGGTCCCCCGACCGGCCCTGCGGAGGCGGGGTCAGGGCACCTCGCGTGCGGTGCGCGTCCACTACCCTCGCCGGTATGCCGTCCCGTGCTGGCGGCGGTCCCCGGTTGGTCTGCTGGCAGGGCCCGCCTGACTTTGAATCAGGACTAGCGACGTAGGTTCGATTCCTACCCGGGGAGCCCGCGGTGACGGGCACCCGGACACGGAAGGGGCGGACATGGTCACGCAGCGATCGAGGGCGTGCGGCAGCCGCCGGAGCGAGGATGCCGTCCGCGTGCATCGAACCCGGGAGGGGCAGGTCAGGGGCGGCGCCCACCCGCGGCGCCGCGGCCGATGAGCCGCCCTGCGGTGTCCACGTCGCCGCACAGCGACCTCGGTGTCCAGGTGGGCCTCGTGGTGGCAGCGGCCCAGGTGCCGGGCACCCTCGCCCCGGGCCTCACGCCGCGCAGCGATGTCGACCAGGGCCTGGTCACCGGGCTGGCGACAGGGCTCCACTACGTTCTCGCCCTCGGCACCCAGGACGTCCTCCAGGCGCTCGCCGCGGAACTGGCGCGCACGCCCGTGGCGTCCCGGTGGTCCGACGTCACGACGCGCCAACGGGTCCTTGTGCTGGCTGCCGACCTCGCTGCCGTGCCGTTCGGCCTCGCGGTCCAGCGGGCACTCCCCACCCGTCCGGGAGAGGCGATGGCGCGCGGCATGGCCCGGCAGACCGGTTGGCGTACCGCGTCGACCGGCGTGGCCGCAGTGTCCCTCGAGGCGGTCCGGGCGGGGTTGCGGCTCGTCGACGACCGGCTGGATGCCGGGGGTCGCGTGGCGAGGGTGCCCGTCGCCGTTCCGCTGGGGCTCGCGATCGCGGTGCTGCTCGACCGGTCCCGGCGGGTACCGGTGGAGGACGGCACCGAGGGGCCGGAGGAAGGCACCGAGGGGCCGAAGCCGCCGCCCCTGGCTCGCTCGCTTCTCGTGGCTGGAGGCGTCCAGGGCGGCCTGGCCGCAGTGGCGTACGTCGAGCACCTCCTTGCCGGCGCTGCCGGGCGTCGGCTCGCCACCGCGCTCCCGGGCGGCCCACTGGTCTGGCGGCTGGCGACGCACGCGACGTCCCTCGGCGCCCTCGTGGCGGGGACGTCGCTGGTCTGGACCCGGGCGATGCGCTCGATCGAGGCCGGTGCAGCAGCCGACGAGCCCGTGCTCGGCGACGACGTGGCCACCCGCTGGCTCGGGCCCACCCTGAGCGGCGGCCCGGACAGCCTCGTGCCGTGGACCACGCTCGGCAAGGAGGGGCGGCGCCACATGGTGGCCTACGTGCGTCCGGCGCCGCTGGCCGAGCGACCGCCCGGCGTGCCCGACCTCTCCATCGAGACCGTCATGGGGGCACCGGCGGTCGCAGCACCGGTCCAGGTGTTCGTCGGGCTCGACAGCGCGCCGACGGCGCAGGAACGGGTCGACCTCGCCCTCGACGAGATGGAGCGCACCGGTGCGTTCGACCGGTCCCTGCTCGTCCTCGTGTCGCCGACCGGGCTGGGCTACGTCAACTACGTGGCCATGGCCGCCGCCCAGTACCTGACCCACGGCGACATCGCATCGGTCACCCTGCAGTACTCCAACCGGCCGTCCCCGCTGTCGCTCGGCCGGGTGGCACGGGCTCGCGAGCAGAACCGGCTCCTCTGGCTTCGGGTGCTGGAGCGTCTGCACCACCGGGAGGGGCCGCGCCCTCGGGTCGTCCTGTTCGGCGAGAGCCTCGGGGCGCACACGAGCCAGGACGTCTTCCTGCACTGGGGCACCTTGGGCCTGGAGGCGCTCGGCATCGACCGGGCCCTGTGGATCGGCACCCCCCACGGCAGTGGGTGGATGCACGAGGTGACCGGTCCCGACCGCCTCGACGTCGACCGGCGGAGCATCGCGGTCGTCAACGACCTCGAGCAGCTGCACGCGGTTCAGGACGAGCGTGGGGTGCGCCCGCGGTACGTCCTGCTGAGCCACGACAACGACGGCGTCACCCGTTTCGGCGTCGACCTGCTGACGACCGCCCCTGCATGGCTGGGCACCGGCCGCCCCCGTGTCGAGCCCGGCCCCCCCGGTGCGAGTCCTCGCGGCATCCCGGCCCACCTCAGATGGCGCCCCGTCACCTCGTTCTTCCAGACCCTCGTCGACATGAAGAACGCCCAGCGCCCCGCGACCTGGGGCGCCTGGGGGCACGACTACCGCCCTGACCTGCCGGGGTTCGTCAACGAGGTCTACGGCCTGGGCGCGACCGAGGAGCAGCTCGAGCGGGTCAGCGCCGCGGTGCACCAGCGAGAGACCGTGCGGTGGGAGCTCTACCAGGAGGACTGAGCGGCTTGTCCCTCAGTCCCGTCGGGCCCTCCACGCCCAGGCGGCCGCGAGGATGCCCAGCCCGTTGGTCGCCCAGTGCAGGAGGAAGGGCGTCACCAGACTCCCGCTCCATTGGCGCAGCAGGGCGAACACGAGCCCGGCAACGGTCGTGAACAGGACGGTGCCGGCCACCTGCCGGACGAGTGCGCCCCGGGCCACCGGCTCTTCTTGGCCGCTGGTGACGCGGGCCCCGTCCACGGCGGGGAGTACGTGCCACGCGCCGAAGAGCACGGAGCTGGCCGCCGACGCCCAGGCCGCCCCGTAGTCCACCTCGAGCAGCCCCCACAGCACTCCACGGAAGGCCACCTCCTCGAGGACGACGACTCCGAGCGGCACCACGAGCAGGGCGCGACGGGCGGCGCGTGCGGGCCCCACCCGGTGCCGGACGTCGAGGAACAGGCGACGGCTCGCCGGAACTGCCAGCCCCACGGCGTAGGCACCTGCGACGAGCCCCACGGCAACAGCGCCCCAGACCAGACCGACGACGAGCGTGTCTCTCCCGAGCCCGAGCTGCTCCCACGACAGGCCGGCCGACCGGGCCAGCAGGAGGAGGACCAGCGCGATCAGCGGGCCGGCGACGGGCTGCCAGCGCGACGGGCCGTAGTGCACCCACACGTTGACCACCACCAGGACGGCAACGGTCGCGACGAGGGCGGCGGTGGCCGTCACCGAGGGCGCGTCCCGGACGCGGTCTGCTGGGCCACGCCGCTCAGGCTCCCACGCCGCCCG